>NZ_JBSFBZ010000031.1:0-85746 GCF_053593195.1 Saccharopolyspora sp. NPDC002376 | reverse complement strand
CAGGACTGCTCAACCCCATGATCGCCGGAGCCGCCATGGCCTTCAGCTCCGTGTTCGTGGTCTCCAACAGCCTCCGCCTCCGCAACTTCCGCAGCGCCGTCGCCAGCGCGCCGCTGAAGTAGCGCGTCGACGGGCGGATTGGGTTACAACAGGGGCATGGCCGAGTTCAACGCCTCCGACTTGCAGCCGGGGCAGATCGAGTCCAAGGACAACGGAGAACGGCTGGGCCGCTCCACCGGTGGGTGCTTGGTGCAGCTGCGCCGCAGGGTTTCCGCGCCGGGGTTCGCGGTCACCGTCGACGCTGAAGCACGCGCGGGTGTTCCCACTGAACTGCTGACCCAGGAGTGGGCCGCGGCCAACGCCGCGTTCGACCGGTTCATGCGCGAGTTCTGACGCTCGGCGTCGCGGTTTCGGTCCCGTGCGGTGCGGGGTATTGCGAGGACAACCAGCACCGCTGTCGAAAGGACTAGCCATGACCACCGCGCGCGACATCATGCATGCAGGGGCCAAGTGCGTCAACGAGGACGACAGCCTGTACACGGCTGCGCAGATGATGCGCGACCTCAAAGTCGGATCGCTGCCGATCTGCGGCCGCGACAACCGGTTGCACGGCATCATCACCGACCGCGACATCGTGTTGCGCTGCTGCGCGGAAGGCCGCAACCCGGCCGAGGTGAAGGCCGGTGAACTCGCCCAGGGAAAGCCGCACTGGGTCGACGCCGGATCCGACGTGGCCAAGGTGCTGACCATGATGGAACAGCACCAGATCCGCCGGGTACCGGTGATCGCCGAGCACCAGCTCGTCGGCATGATCAGCGAATCAGACCTGGCCCGCCACCTCTCCGACGAGCAGTTGGCGCACTTCGTGGAGAGCGTCTACGCGGCCAGATGATTCAGCCGCGCTCAGCACCCGGCTGCGGCGGCCGGGTGCTGAGCGCTGCGCTTCGGGAAGCGGCCTCCCAGTGCACTATTTATGCTGGTCAGTGCCCTTCCCGGGTTGAGGGTGAAGGGGGCGGAGCCAGATGACGATTCGCGTGTTCGTGGTCGACGACCACGACGTGATCCGCCGCGGCATCGCAGCGCTGGTCGGTGCCGAGCACGACCTGGAACTGGTCGGGGAAGCAGCCAGCGTCGCTGAAGCAATGGCCTGGGTGCCCAAGGCGGAGCCGCACGTGGCGGTGCTGGACGTGCGGCTGCCCGACGGTAACGGTGTCGAGCTGTGCCGGGAGCTGCAGTCGCAGCTTCCCGCGCTGCGCTGCTTGATGCTCACCTCCTTCGACGACCACGACGCGCTGATGGACGCGATCATGGCCGGCGCGGCCGGTTTCGTGCTCAAAGGAGTGGTCAGCCAGGAACTCGTCAGCGCCATCCGCACCGCTGGGTCCGGTCAATCGCTGCTGAGCCAGCAGAAGACCGATGCGATGCTGACCTGGTTGCGCAAGGAGCAGGAGCAGGCGGATCCGCTGCGCGTGCTGACCGCGCGCGAACGGCAGGTGCTGGAGCTGATCGGTGAAGGGCTCACCAACCGCGAGATCGCCAAGCGGATGTTCCTCGCCGAGAAGACCATCAAGAACTACGTGTCCCAGATGCTGGCCAAGCTGTCGATGCGGCACCGCAGCGAAGCAGCCGTGCTGGCCACCGAACTGCGACTCGACCGGGATTCGCGCAACAAGCGCTGAGCTGGGTGTGGCGGGGAGGCTGTCATGTCGTCACGACCGTCCGACGTCGCGGCCGCGGAACTGGTGGTTGCGCCGCGGATGAGCGAAGACGCGATGCTGACCAGGCTGGTGATAGCCCTGCGGGAGCTGCGGGACGGCAACTTCCGACGCCGCTTGGTCCCCTCCGGCGACGGTCTGGTCGGCGAGATCGCCACCGTGTTCAACGAACTCGCCGAGCGCAACCAACTGCTGGTCGGAGAGCTGCAGCGGGTCAGCGATGCCGCCGACAGCGGTGAATGGCCGATCGAACCCGTCGCGCTCGACGGCGCGAACCAGGGCGGTTGGGCGGTCGCGGCGAACGCGGTCAACGGCGTGGTCGGCAGCCTGCTGACACCGGTGGCCGAGCTCAACCGCGTGCTGGACGCGCTCACCCGCGGCGACCTCACGCAACGGATGTCGCGCCGCGGGGCAGACGGGAAGCTCCCTGGCGAGATGGCCGGGTTGGACACCGCGGTCAACGAGATGCTCGACCAGCTCTCGCTGTTCGCCCAGGAGATCACCCGGGTGGCGCGCGAGATCGGCACCGAGGGCAAACTCGGCGGCCAGGTGCAGGTGCCCGGCCTGACCGGAACCTGGCTGGACCTGGCCGATGCGGTCAACGGCATGGCCGCCGACGTGACCGGACAGCTGCGCGACATCTCCCACGTCGCCAAGGCCGTTGCCGCCGGCGACCTCAGCCGCAAGATCACCGTCGAGGTCTCCGGCGAGACCCTGGAGCTGAAGGAAACCATCAACACGATGGTCGACCAGCTTTCCGCCTTGGCCGACGAGGTGACCCGGGTGGCCCGCGATGCGGCCAACGAGGGACGGCTGGGCGGTCAGGCCGAAGTGCCCGGCGCGGCCGGAACCTGGCGCGCTCTGACCGAATCGGTCAACTTCATGGCCCGCAACCTGACCAATCAGGTGCGCAGCATCGCGCAGGTGGCCACCGCGGTGGCGCGGGGTGATCTGTCGAAGAAGATCGACGTGGACGCCCGCGGGGAAATCCTGGAGCTGAAGAACACGATCAACACGATGGTCGACCAGCTCTCGGCCTTCGCCGACGAGGTCACCCGGGTGGCGCGCGAGGTCGGCACGGAGGGCAAGCTCGGTGGTCAGGCGCGGGTGCACGGCGTGGCCGGCACCTGGAAGGACTTGACCGACAACGTCAACATCATGGCCGACAACCTGACCAATCAGGTGCGCAACATCGCGCTGGTGGCCACCGCGGTGGCCGGGGGAGACCTGTCGAAGAAGATCACCGTGGAGGCCAAGGGCGAGGTCGCTGCGCTGGCCGAGACGATCAACGGGATGGTCGAGACACTGCGCGCCTTCGCCGAGCAGGTCACCTTGGTCGCCCGCGAGGTCGGCACCGAAGGCAGCCTCGGCGGTCAGGCGCGGGTGCCCAACGTCGCGGGCACCTGGAAGGACTTGACCGACAACGTCAACATCATGGCCCGCAACCTGACCAATCAGGTGCGCAACATCGCCCAGGTGACCACCGCAGTGGCGCAGGGCGATCTGTCGAAGAAGATCGACGTCGACGCCCGCGGGGAGATCCTCGAGCTGAAGACGACCATCAACACGATGGTCGACCAGCTCTCGGCCTTCGCCGCCGAAGTGACCCGGGTGGCGCGCGAGGTCGGCACCGAGGGCAAGCTCGGTGGTCAGGCCGAGGTCGCCGACGTCTCCGGCACCTGGCAGCGGCTCACCGAGAACGTCAACCGGCTCGCCAGCAATCTCACCACCCAGGTGCGGGCGATCGCGCAGGTGGCCACCGCGGTCACCGAAGGGGACCTCACCAGGCAGATTACGGTGGACGCCTCCGGTGAGGTC
This sequence comes from Saccharopolyspora sp. NPDC002376, assembly GCF_053593195.1. NCBI lineage: Bacteria > Bacillati > Actinomycetota > Actinomycetes > Pseudonocardiales > Pseudonocardiaceae > Saccharopolyspora > Saccharopolyspora sp. NPDC002376. The sequence continues at coordinate 82,213 of NZ_JBSFBZ010000031.1, read as the reverse complement.
GCCGAGCTCAAGGACAACATCAACGCGATGATCAGCAACCTCAAGGAGACCACCCGGGACAACCAGGAGCAGGACTGGCTCAAGACCAACCTGGCCCAGATGTCGGCGTTGATGCAGGGTCAGCACGACCTGGACGCGCTCGCTCAGCTGATCATGAGCGAACTCGCGCCGCTGGTGTCGGCCCAGTACGGCGCGTTCTTCCTGAACCGGATAGACCAGAGCGGGCACGCGTTCCTGGAACGCACCGCCGGTTACGGCTGCCCGCCGGGCAACGGCCGTGCGCTGCGCTTCGAACCGGGGGAGTCGCTCGTCGGTCAGGTCGCGGTCGACCGCAAGTCCATCGTGGTGAACAATGCACCGCCCGGCCACATCCGGATCGGCACCGGGCTCGGTGAGATGACCCCGACGAACGTGGCGATCGTGCCGGTGTTGTTCGAAGGCGAGGTCCTCGCCGTCATCGAACTCGCCTCTGTCACCGAGTTCACCCCGGTGCACCTGGACCTGCTGGAACGTCTGAAGGAAACCATCGGCGTCGATGTCAACACCATCGTGGTCAACTCGCGCACCGAGTCGCTGCTGGGCGAATCTCAGCACCTGGCCAGAGAACTGCAGGCCCGCTCCGAGCAGCTGCAGGAACAGCAGACCGAACTCCAGCGCTCCAACTCCGAACTGGAGGAGAAGGCCGCGCTGCTGGCCACCCGAAACCGCGACATCGAGCTCAAGAACATCGAGATCGAGCAGGCCCGGCAGGAACTCGAAGAACGCGCCCGGCAGCTGTCCCAGGCCTCGGCCTACAAGTCGGAGTTCCTGGCCAACATGTCGCACGAGCTGCGGACCCCGCTCAACAGCGTGCTGATCCTGGCGCGACTGCTGGCGGACAACATGGACGGGAACCTGACCCCGCAGCAGGTGGACCTGGCCAAGACCGTGCACCAGGCCGGCACCGACCTGCTGCAATTGATCAACGACGTGCTCGATCTGTCCAAAGTGGAAGCCGGCCAGATGCACCTGCTGCCGGAGGACGTGGAGCTGGCCGACCTGGCCGCGCACGTCGAATCGCTGTACCGACCGCTGGCGGCGGACAAGGGACTGGATTTCGACGTGGTCGTGGCGCCGTCGGTGCCGCCGACCGTGCGCACCGATCGCAGCAGGCTGGAGCAGATCGTGCGCAACCTGCTGTCCAACGCGGTGAAGTTCACCGACAAGGGGCGGGTCGAACTGCGGGTCCGCCTGGCCCAGCCCACCGAGGTCACCGGCCAGAGCCTGCGGCGGGCGAACCAGCGGCTGGCGTTCGCGGTCCGCGACACCGGCATCGGCATCCCCGCCGACAAGCTGAACCTGATCTTCGAAGCCTTCCAGCAAGTCGACGGCACCACGGTCCGCAGGTACGGCGGCACCGGACTGGGACTGTCCATCAGCCGCGAGCTGACCGCACTGCTCGGCGGCGAGCTGCAGGTGCGCAGTGAACCCGGGCACGGTAGCACCTTCATCCTCTACCTGCCGGTGGAGACCAAGTCAGCGGTGGTGCCTGAACAAGCGGAGGGACCGGTCACCCGGACGCATCCGCCGAGCGAGGCGGAGAGCAGCATGGACGTCTCCGCGGAGGGCATCGACCCGCCGATGCGCTCGACCGAGCTGATCCGGCAGGAGGGCCACCAGCACATGCGGCGCTCCAGCGAGCCCGAGCAGCACACGTCACCGCGGTTCAACGGCGAGAAGGTGCTGGTGGTCGACGACGATTACCGCAGCGTGCAGGCGATCATGACGCTGCTGGAGCAGCACGGGCTGCAGGTGGTGCACGCGGACAACGCCCTGGCCGGGCTCAGCGCGCTGCAACAGCATGCGGATATCGTGATCGTGCTGATGGACGTGATGATGCCGGAGATGGACGGCAACGCCACCATCCGGCTCATCCGGGAGATGCCGCGCTACCGGGACCTGACGATCGTCGCGGTCACGGCGAAGGCGATGAAAGGCGACCGGGAGCAGAGCATCGCCGCTGGCGCTACTGAATGCATGAGCAAACCGGTCGACGTGAACCAGCTGCTGGACCTGCTCTCCGAGCACCTGCCAGCCGGACTGACCGCCGACGAGGAGCCGGGGTGAGGCGCGCTCAGTCGACCTGTTCGGGCTCCTCGCAAGGCGTGGTCGGCAGTTCCGCGAGCTGCTCGCGGAACTTCTGCGCCCACACGAGGTCGCGCGCGAAGGTGGCGTCGAAGTTGTCGATGCCGTGCGGGTCAGCCATGGCGCACTCCTGACGTTGATTGCTCGCAGGCTGTATCCGGACACCATAACCGCAGGTGGAAGCGGGTAGTCGGGCGACTTCGCGAACGGTCGGGACAGCTGTGGCCCGTTGTGCCGGGTGGGGCGGGTGCGCACCCCACCCGGCGCTCGGAGGTCGGCGGAAATCACATTTTCGGGTCCTTCGACCCTGTCGCGACCGGCTCTGGATTCTTCTCGACGTCGGTGGAGAACAGCGGGTCCTGCTGGAGCTCCCGCCACAACGAGACAGCGAGCGCGAGCATCACCAGCACGAACGGTGCAGCCGTGACGATCACCGTGTTCTGCAGGGCGTCCAGTCCGCCGGCGAGCAGCAGGACGATCGCGGTCACGCCGGTGAGCGCGCCCCACAAGGCCAGCACTGACGTCCGTGGCCGGGCCGTGCCGTTGGAGGACAACATGCTCAGCACGAACGTGTTGGCGTCGGCGCCGGAGACGAAGAACAGCAGGACCAGCGCCATCGCGATCACCGACGTCACGGTCGGCCACGGCAGCGTTTCCAGCATGGCGAAGATCGCGTTGTTCGAGTCCTCCGCCGCGGCCTGCGCGATGTGGCCGCCGTTGAAGGAATCGTGGAAGATCGCCGACCCGCCGAAGGCGGTGAACCAGAGGAAGAACACCGCGCTAGGCACGCCGAGCACCGCCAGCACGAACTCCCGGATGGTGCGGCCCTTCGAGATTCGGGCCAGGAACACGCCGACGAAGGCGCTCCACGAGATCCACCAGGCGAGCATGAAGTAGGTCCAGCCCTGCATCCACTCCAGTTGGCCGAAGGTCCCGGTGCGCAGGCTCATCGGGATGAAGTCGCCGACGTAGAGGCCCAGCGATTCCACCAGCAGGTTGAACACGAACCCGGTCGGGCCGAGGATCAGAACGAAGCCGAATAGCACCACGGTCAGGACCATGCTGGTCTCGCTGAGGAAGCGGATTCCCTTGTGCAGACCGGTGATCGCGGAGATCGTGAACAGCAGCGTGACGACCGCGATGATCGCGATGAGCGTGCCGGTGCCGCCGGAGGCGCCGAACACCCTGGCCAAACCACCGTTGATCTGCAGCGCGCCCAGGCCGAGCGACGTGGTGGTGCCGAACAGTGTCGCGAAGATCGCCAGCACGTCGATCGCCTTGCCGAGCGGTCCTTCGACGCGGTCGCCCAGCAGCGGGCGCAGCATCGGGCTGACCAGGCCCTTGCGCCCCTTGCGGTGGGTCGAGTACCCGAGCGCGATGCCGAACACCGCGAAGATCGCCCAGGCGTGCAAGCCCCAGTCGAAGAACGAGTACTGCATCGCGACCGCGGCGGCGTGTTTGGTGCCGGGCTGAGCCAGGTCGTGCGGCGGGTTGACGAAGTGGGTGATGGGTTCGGACACGCCGTAGGAGACGAGGCCGATGCCCATCACGGCGGCCAGGATCATCGCCAGCCAGCTGATCGTGCTGAACTCCGGGCGGTCGCTGTCCGCGCCGAGCCGGATGCGTCCGTAGCGGCTGAACGCGAGCACGGCCAGAAAGCCCAGCATGGCCAGGCTGGCCACCAGGTAGACCCACCCGAAGGAACCGGTGAGCCAGTCCAGCGCCGCTTTGGTGACGGTGTCGAGGCTGTCGGTGAACGCGGTGGCCCAGAGCACGAACAGCGCGCACAACGCCACCGACGTGTAGAAGACCGTGCCCAGCCGATCAGGCGGGGACGAAGTTGAGTTGGCTCGCGCCATGAGTTGAACTCCAGTTGAAGCGTGATTGCCTGCTCTCGGCATCCGCGCAGGAAGAGCAGGGCGGGGATGCGCCGCGGCCGGACGGGTGTTGCGCGTCGACGGCGGGCGCAGTGTGGGACTGGTGGAAGCTCTTCCTGTCGATGATCGCGGCGCAGCGAATGCTGGATCTGGGCGGTGCGAGCAGGTGCCGCGCGGAAAGGCCCGCCGCCGAACAGGAGACCCTACCGGAGCATCTCCTGGCGCTGGTCAACCCCGATGTCGTTGCGTGTTCCGGACGCTGTTATGCGCAGTATTGCGCGAATCGCGCAGACCTGTCTATGGTGATCCCGTCGCTGCGGTGGGGGAGTGGCGGGTGGCCGAATTGGGCTGTGGCGAAAAGAAAAGCAGGTGACCATGGGATCGCGAGTGCTGGTTGTGGCGGACGACCTCAGCGGTGCCGGTGACTCCGGTGTTCCCTTTGCATTGCGCGAAATGCGCACACTGCTCGCTTTGGACGACACCGGAGACGCAGAGGTCTTCGTCGCCGACACGGACAGCAGGCACGTGGCCCCAGAGCTGGCGGCGAAACGAGTGGCGGAGGCACTGCGCGGCCACTCCGACGGCCGGGTCGTGTTCAAGAAGGTCGACTCAACACTGCGCGGCAACCTGGCCGCTGAGATCGGCGCGATCGTGGCGCACGCTGGCGGCGGAGGAGTGCTGCTGTGCCCGGCGTCCCCGGCCACTGGGCGAACTGTCCTCGGCGGTGTCGTCCACATCGACGGAATTCCCTTGCAGCACACGGAAGCCTGGGCGGCCGAGGATGCCGAACCGCCGGCGGACATCGTCTCGGCGCTCAAACCGCTCTCGGTGAAGCACATCGCGCTCGCCTCGATTCGGGGTGGTGGCGCAGCGCTTCGGGTTCGTCTGGCTGAGCTGCTCGCTGAGGTTGACGTTGTTGTGTGCGATGCTGTGGCGGAGAGTGATCTTCGGGCTGTTGTGACGGCTGGGATGGCTGCTCCGGAGCAGCCTCGTTGGGTGGGGTCGTCGGGACTGGCTGATGCGCTCGCCGAACAGTTGAGGCCGGGACGCGAGGTGGAACCGCCACCGCCGGTCAACGGCTATGCGCTCGCCGTGGTCGGTAGTGCCAGCGGAATCTCGCGTCAGCAGGCCGAGTTCTTGGCCGAGCACTTCCCGCACACCCGGCGGTTATCGGTGCGGAACTTGCTCGATGCCAACGCTGCTGCGCTTGCGCGGATGTCTGAACAGGTTCGGGATGCGTTGAAGACGGGTGACGTCGTGGTCACCTTGGACGGTCCGGTGGACGTCAGCATTGCACGGCGGCTGAACACGGCGCTCGCTGAGGTTTGCGCACCTGCGACTAGTGGGGCTGCGTTGTTGGTGCTTACCGGGGGTGAGACCGCTCGGGCGGTGTTGAGTCGGCGTGGCGTTACTGGTTTGCGGTTGCTGAACGAGCTTGAGCCGGGGGTGGTTCTGGCTCGTACCGAGCCTCAGCCTGGGTATGTGATTACCAAGGCTGGTGGGTTTGGTACGCCGGAGACCTTGCACCGGGCGGTTACCGCGGCTCGGTCTGGGCGGGATTTCTGACTCCCGGGGCTGCCCAGGGTTCGGTTGTCACCTGATGTGTGAGGCTGTGGCCTCACCTGGAAGTAGGCCACCTGCCCAAGCCCTACCCCCAGGAGTTCTGTGACGACGTGGTGGCGGTGGCCCGTCGTGACGTGCAGGGTGCTGGGCATCTCCCGGCAGGCCTACTACCAATGGCGCGGTGATCCGGTCTCGCAACGCGACTGGGACGACGCGCATCTGATCAATGCCGCGCTCGACATTCACGCCGACGACCCGGGCGAGGGGTACCGGTTCATAGCCGATGAACTCGCCCAGCGTGGGTTCACCGCGTCGGAGAACCGGGTGTGGCGGATCTGCTCGATGCAAAGCATCTTTTCGTTGCATGCCAAGAAAAAGGGCCGGTTCCGCAAGTCGGGTCCGCCGGTGCCGGTCGAAGAAGTTCCGGCGACTACTGCGACGCCACCAGCTGGCCGGATCCATGGGCAGGGTCGGCGCGTGTGGGGACAACGCCGCGATGGAATCGTTCTTCTCCTTGCTGCAAAAGAATATTCTCGACACTAGGTGGTGGCACACCCGTGAGGAACTGCGGCTGGCGATCGTGTCCTGGATCGAGACCAAATATCACCGCAAACGCAGGCAACGACGCCTGGGCAAAGTCACCCCGGTCGAGTTTGAGACCATCTATACCGCCGCACACGCGGCCTGACACCAGTCAACCCCGAGTGACAACCCAACTCCGGGCAGTCCCCAAACCACCCTAAAGCAACTTGATGTCCTCGATAAGCCAACGAGAATCAGAACGCACAAGAGTCATCTGCATCCGATTCCGGTCAATACGAGGCTCAGGGCTGTTGACGTTAGTGATCTCCTGATCAACGAACAACGTCACAACAGCCCGTTGCTGGTCCGCTTCGGCGACCCCGGCGGACACGACCGTTCCCTTCGACACGGCACGGTTCTGCCTGATCAACTCGGTCAGACTGCCGCTGATCTCCTTGTACTGCTCAGCGAACTGTCCGTGCGAGTTGGCGGTGACGGCCGAGAAGTTCCGGTCCAGACTGTTGAAGTCGTAAGTGGACAGGTCCGTCGCATAAGTGCGCGCCGCGTCCAGCGCACTGCGACGAGCGTCCTCGACAGCTTGTGCCTGCTGCAGCTGTGAACCGAGGGCACCCAGCATCCCGAAGACGGCTATCAGCAGGGCGAGGACGAATAGGCTCTTCGGCTGCCACACCCTCTGGAGCAGGGACTTGCGCTCGGGTTCGGTTTCTTCGGTGTCGGTCATCAGCGGACTCCTTGCAGCGGTACGGAATACCAGGACCGTGGGCCGAGGATCGCCGCTTGGCCGCCCGCGGTGCCGAGTTGGACGCCGACCGGGGTTCTGCCCGTGGCCGGGTCGTAGGTGGTCATCGCCGGGCGCGGGGCATTGGCCGCGCCACGCTGGCCGACGTTGGGCTGGTCCGGTGGGCAGTGGCCGTTCAAGTCGGCTTCGCGGGGGTCCACCTCGGTGGGGGAACGGCGTTCTGCCCCGGTGGCGCAGATCGGGCCTTGGGTGCCGATCAGGTACAGGTCGGCGGTGTCGCCGTGGACCACGCCGCCCAGGCCGGACAGCGCTTCCGGTAATGAGATGAGCAGCTGGTCCAGGGCGGGGGTGCGGACCGTGACGATCTGGCCGGTGGTGACCAGGTTGCCCAGGAGCGCCGTTGTGGCCGGGTCGTTGCGCGCGAACAGTTCGGCGAGGCGTTGAGTGGCGCTGGGGGCGGTGTCCAGGATTCGGTTGAGTTCCGATTGGTGCTCGCGGATCTGCCCGGACAGCGAGCGCAGGCCTGCTGTCAGGTCGCGGATCCGGTCGCCGTCGGGGCCGGCCAGGGGGCGAGCGTTGTTGATCAGCCGGTCTAACTGAGGTCGGTGCTCGCGGGTGGCTTTGAGCAGAGTCGCTGAGTTGTCGAGGATGCGAGTCAGCTCTGGGCCTTTGCCCGCGAGCCCGGTGGAGAGCGCTTCGGTGACCGCGGAAACGTCTTCCGGACGCAACTGCTCGCTGAGCTCCGTGAAGTGCACCAGCAAGGTGTCCAGTGGGATCGGGCGTCTCGTGCGTCCCGCATCGATGGTGCTGCCGTCGTGGAGATAGGGCCCGGAGCTGCTGGCGGGTTGCAGGTCCACGGTCTGCACGGCCAGGGGAGTGGCCATGCTGATCACAGCGTCGCTGTCGGCCGGAACCTGTGCATCGGGGTGCAATGTGAGCTGGACCGAAACCCCGTCCCCACCAGGGTCGACGTGCACATCGGACACAGTGCCGACGACCACTCCCCGGTAGGTGACCTGGGAGCTCGGGGTGATCGATGCCGCGTCGGGCATTCGCGCGGTCACCATGATCGGATCGCGCAATGCGCCTGGCCCGGCGACGTTGGTGATCACGTAGTAGGTGCAGGCGATGCTGATCGCCAGGAACAGCGCGAGCTGGGCCAGGACGAGGCGGCGGTTCATCGGGTACCTCCGCGCAGGATCGAACTGACATCGCCCGAAGCCGGCGGCGGCATCGGCGCTCCGGGGGCGAGCAGTTGCACCACGGTTCCCGGAACGTCGAGCGTGCCGTTGAACAGCACGTAGTCCCCGGGCGTTGCCTGTTGGATCAGGTCGAAGAACCGGCGCAGCGAACTCACCGTGGCGGTCAGGCCGCTGTCGAGGGAACGCAAATCGGCCAGCACCGGCCGGAACTTCTCGACCTGCCGGGTCAGCGACTCGTCAGTCCGCTCCACGAGCACGGCAGTGGCAGTGCTCAGCGAAGCGGTGTTGTCCAGCAGCGCGGTGAACCGCTCGCGTTCGGCGAGCAGCACGTCGATCGCGGGCCGCGCCTCGGTGAGTGCGGCGTCCAACGAGGCCTGGTTGTCGGCCAGGTGCTGCGAGGTCGCGTGTACCGAGTCGATGAGGTGGGTGAGTTCGGCACGGTGCTGGTCCAGGGAGGTCAGGGTCCGCTCCAGCTGGCCCAGCAGGTCGCGCACCTGCTGTCCGCGGCCGGTGAGCGCGGTGTTGAGCTCCATGATGACGGTTCGCGCCTGGTCGAGGCCTGCGCCGTTGAGCAGGGTGCTGGCCGCTGCCAGCGCGTTCTCCACATCCGGGCCGCGGGAGGTCTGCTCGAGCGGGATCACCGAGCCGTCGGTCAGCACCTCTCCGCTGGGTGTGGATGGTGGTTGCAGGACCACGAACTCCTCGCCCAGCGGTGAGGCGAGTTCCAGGCGCGCCGTGGTGCCCACCGGCAACTGCACCTCCTGGTCGATGTCGAGCTCGACGATCGCGCGGAAGTCCTCGGTGCCGATGTTCGACACCCTTCCCACCACGCCCTGGCCCAGCCGCACCGCACCGCCCTTCGGCAGGAGGCCGACATCGGCGAACACTGCGGTGACCTGGTACCCGGAACCACCTGTACCGATGGGCGCGTTCTGGAGACTCAGCCCGCACGACGTGGTCAGGAGCAGTGCAGCGAACACGAGGCGTTTCACCGGCCACCTCCCAGCACCGCGCGCAGCGGCTCGATGTCCGGCGGGAACGGGACCGGGTTGGTGATGCCCGCACCGGCGCACAGTGGCAGCGGCAAATGCTGGCACAGCTGGGCGGTGGTGTCGGTCTGGCTGAGGTTCGTGGAAATCGTCAGCCGCAACCGCAGGCGTTGGTCCGGGGTAACGGCGCGGCTGAAGTTGTCCATCGCCAGCGGCGTCGTGTCCAGAGTCTCGGCCAGTTCTTGCTGTCGAGCGGCCAGGGTGCCGGCGAACTGGGACAGCTGACCGACGTCACCGCCGAGCTGCTCGCCATGGCGCCGCACCAGGTCGTCGACGGTCACCAACGCGTCGGACAGCTTTGTGAGCGCATCGCTGATTTCCGCCTGCTGAGCCTGGAAATCCGCTCCTGCCTGCGCCGTGGAGGCGGCCAGCGAGTCCACGGTGTCGCGGTGGCGGACCAACAGCTGCACCAGCTGGTCGAGGTTGTCCACCACCGACCCGATGTCGCCGCTGTTCGTGGCCAGCACTTCGCTGGCCCGCGACAGATTGGTGATCGCATCCCGGATCCGCGGCCCCTGACCGTCCAGCGAGGCCGCGCTGCTGCGCAGCAGTCGGTCGAGCACGCCGGGATCGCCGCCGGACGGTCCGAAAGCAGCCATCAGCGTGTCCAAGGACGCGGCCAACTGGTCGAACCGGATCGGGGAATGGGTGCGCTGCACTGGGATCAGCGCATCATCGGTCAGCTGCGGGCCGTCGGTATGCGCAGGTCCCAGCTCGACGTAGCGGTCGCTGATGATCGCTGGGCTCATGATGTAGGCGTGCGCGTCCGCCGGGAGCGCGGTGTCGGCGGGCATGGACATCCGCACTCGCACGGTCGAGCCCTGCGGCTCCACGAACTCGACCCGGCCCACCGCGACCCCGAGGATCGCCACCCGGCTTCCGGGGAAGATGCCGTCGGCGAAGGTGAAATCGGCGGCCACGCGCAGCTGCGGGCGCGGCGCCAGCACGGTGAACCAGGCACCAGTGACCAGCGCGCCCAGCACGCAGCAGATGATCAGCAGCTTCCGGCTCATCGGCACCCCTTGAACAACCCGGCCGCGCACAGCACGTTGTCCGGGACCGGTCCCAGCGGTGCCGAGACATCGGTCCAGGGCCCGTTTCCGGTCGCGTTGGCCAGATACCGGCCCGTCGGACCGAGTCGTTGCAGGCTCTCGTCGATGGCTTTGTCGTTGCGTGCCAGCGAGTCGGTGACCGCGTGCAGGTCGTTCAGCAGCGGATCCAGGACGTCCCGGTTGTCCGCGACCAGCCGGTGCAGGTGATCGACGACGGTGTCCACGTCGGTGATGAGCTGGCGGAGGACCATCCGGCGCTGCTGCAGCGTGTCTGCCACCAGCTGCGCATCGCCCAGCAGCGTCACCAGCGTGTCCTGTTGCTCAACCAGGGTCGTGGTCAAGGTCTGGGTGCTGCGCAGCAGTTCTTGTAGCTGTTCGCCGCGTTCGCCGATGATCGCCGATGCCGTAGCGACTCCGTCGAGTGCGTCGCCGAGCAACTTCGGGTCTTGCGGCGTCACGTCCTCCAAGGTGGCGATCATGGTGCGCAGCTGTGGCAGGTCGAGGCCTTCGGCGGTGGTCTTCGCGTTGGTTTGGAGCTCGTCGAGGCTGTAGGGCACCGAAGTCCGGGCCAGCGGGATCGTTTGGCCGGGGGAGAGTTGGCCTGGGCCGGTGGAATCCACGCTCAGGTAGCGGGTTCCGAGCACCGTGCGCAGCTTGATCGCGGCGGTGGTCGCCGAGCCGAGGCTGTGCGCGCTGTCGAGCCGGAACGAGACGCGCACCCGATCCCCGGCCAACGCCACGTCGGTCACCCGGCCCGACGGCACCCCGGCGAGCATGACCTGGGTTCCTTCGGTGAGGCCGGCAGCGTTGGCGAACTCGGCGTGGTATTCGTCGGTGCGCAGCAGGAACATCACCCGGGGCACGGTCGCGGACGCGGTCAGCAGGAGGAGCACCACGATCGCCCCGATCGCTCCGTTGACCAGCACCTTCCTCATCGGCAGACCTCCGTGTGCGGGCCAGCTCCGAGGTCCGCCTGGACGCCGTCGACGGCGACGTTGAGGTTGCACAGGTAGACGTTCGCCCAGGACCCGTAGCTCGTCGCCCGGTCCAAGGTGTTCAGGAACGCGGGCATCTCCTGCACGGCGCCGTCGATCTGGCTTTGGTTGCGCACCAGCATCGACGTGACGTCCTGCACCGAGCGCACGTCGCGAGACAGCTGCGGTCCGAGGCCGTCGAGCAGCCGCGCGAGCGAGCCCGCGACCTCCGAACCGCTGTCGATGGCCGCGGCGATCTCCTGTCGGCTGGCCGCGGTCTCCGCAGCCAGCCGCCCGAGCCCGTCCACCAGGCCGCGCAGGTCCTCGCGCCGCTGCTGCACCGTGTCGAGCACGGAGTTGAGGTTGTCGATCACTTCGCCGATCGTCTCGTCGCGGAGGGCCAGGGCATCGGTCAGCGACACGATCCGCGTCAGCAGCGCGGACACCGTCCCGCCTTCACCCTGGAACACCGCGACGATCTCGCCCGCCAACTGGTTGACCTGCGCGGGCTCCAGCGCGTCGAAGAGCGGTTTGAAACCGTTGAGCAGTGCGGTGAGGTCCAAGGCTGGGCGGGTCCGTTCGACCGGGATCGTCGCCCCTGGCGGCAACGGCGGCCCGCCCTGGCCTGAGGTCAGTGAGAGCGCACGGGCGCCGGTGAGGTCGGCGTAGCGAATCACGGCGAGACCGGTGGCGGGGACGGGCTGCTCAGCGACGACTTTGAAGTCCACTTCGGCAAGACCACCGCGCGCGGCGACCTCGGTCACCGTGCCGACCCGCACGCCGGCCACGGTCACCTCGCTGCCCGGCTGCAGGCCCGCGACGTCGGTGAACACCGCGCGGTAGGGCACCGATCGGCCGGTCATCGGGTCCGTCAGCGTGTTCACCACGACGACACCGCAGAACAGCGACACGACGATGAAGGCGGCGAACCGGAGCGCAGGTTTCACGGCGTGACGACCTCCGTTCCGCGCACCACCGGGCCCAGGAGCAGGCCCAGAGCATCGGGAGCGGGCGGTTTCCCGGGAAGCAGCGGCGCGAGCTCGCGCATCACGTCGCGTTCCTGCTGACCACCCACCGGACCGATCGGTCCGCGCGGCCGCGCGTCGCGGCAGTTGGGCCCGTCCATGCCGGGATAGCGCGGGCAGTCCTCGGGGCCGTAGGGGTACGGCCGGTGCAACGTCCCGGACATGCGGATCTTGAAGAATCCGGTGGACAACGAGCGGTTCGCACCGTCGAGGAAGATGTCCAGACCGTCCACGCCCTCGCGAATCACCCCGGGATGGCGCCCTAGCGCGTCGGCGACCAGCTCACTCGACCGCACGAGCTGGACGATCCGCTCGGAGTTCTCGTCGACGAACCGCTGCGACTGAGCGGTGAACGCCAACCCCGCGCTGAGCAGATCACCGATGGCCTGCCGACGCTGCACAACAGTGCCGGACAATGTGACGGCGTCGTCCAACGCCTGCATCGCATCCGGTGTGGCGGCGGCGATGTCGTCGGCGAGTGCGGAGAGGTCAGCCAAGTCCTCGCCGGTCAGCGGCGGATCGGCAGTCAGTTGGGCTGCGTCGTCGATCAGTTCGCCCAGCTGTTCACCGCGTCCACGCAGCGCCTCGGCCAGTGCGGAGAGCGAGACCTGGAGCTGTGCTGGTCGCAGCGAATCCACCAGGTCGTAGAGGCGGTTGTAGGCGTGGTAGAGCTGCATGGTGGGGCGGGAGTCATCGGCAGCGAGCTGAGCACCGGGCGAGAGCGATGTTCCAGCGGAGGTCTCCGGGATGACGAGGTCGAGGCACTGGTCGCCGAAGACGGTGCGCGGCATCAACCGGACCCGCACATCGCCCGGGATGTCGGCGAAGCTGTCGGGTTCCATCCGCAACGTCAGCCGGGAACCGGAGAGCCTGGGCTCGACGGCGGCCAACCGGCCGACCCGCACGCCGCGATACTGGACGGGGGTTTCCGGCCGGATCAACCCGGCTTCGACTGGAAACACCGTCGTGACTTCGGGTTTCGCGCGCAACGCGCCCGCACCGCCGAGGACGATCAGTACGGCCACCAGGGCCAGCGCGAGCAGTCCAGATATCCCGCGTGCTGCGAGTGTTCGGCGCGCGTTGGCTCCCAGCGGCTCGGTCATGTCATATCCCCAGCGCCGGCAACGTCGGCCGCACACCCCAGAAGGCGATGCTCAGCAGCACATCGGCGACCGTGATGGTCACGATGCTGGTGCGCAGCGCGCGTCCAGCGGCCTTGCCGACGCCTTCCGGGCCACCGCTGGCGTAGTAGCCGTAGGCGCAGTGCACCAGCGTCACCACGATCGCGAAGGCGACTGCCTTGATCAGCGAGAAGAACACGTCGTCGGAGGTGAGCACGAGCCGGAAGTAGTAGTTGTAGGTGCCTTCGGAGACGCCGTTGAGCTGCACCACCGCGACCCCGGTGGCGAGGTAGGAGGCGAACAGACCCACCAGGTACAGCGGGATGACCGACAGGAACGCCGCCATCATCCGGGTGCTGACCAGGTACGGAAGCGACCGCACCGACATCGCTTCCAGGGCGTCGATCTCCTCGGAGATGCGCATCGCCCCCAGCTGCGCGGTGAACCCGGTGCCGACCTTGGCGGCGAGCGCGATGCTGGCGACCAGCGGCGCGATCTCTCGGGTGTTCACCACGGCGGCGGCCAGGCCGGTCATCGGGGACAGGCCGAGCAGGTCGAGTCCGCGATAGCCCTCGAGGCCGACCTGGGTGCTCGAGACGAACGACATCGCGAACACCACGCCGATCGTGCCGCCGCCGGCCAGCAGCGAGGCCGAACCGAGGCTGATCTCGCCGACTAGGCGCGCCACATCGCGCCAGTAGCGCGCCAGCACGTGCGGGATGGCAGCGAACGCCTTGAGGTAGCAGGTGAAGTGCAACCCGGCGGCGGCCAGCAGGTCCACCGCGGACCTGCGTCCGCGCGCCATCAGTACTCGCCCTTCGCCGGGACTAGCACCGGGTACAGCTCGGTGATGACCGCGTTGGCGACGAAGACCAGGATGAACGAGATCACCACGGCTTCGTTGACGGCGGTGGCCACCCCGCCGGGTCCGCCTTTGGCGGTCAGGCCCTTGAAGCAGGACACCAGCGCGGCCAGCACCGCGAACATCGCGGCCTTCAGCAGCGCCACGACGAAGTCCGGGACGCGGGAGAACTGCGTCAGGGTGCGCAGGAAAGCCCCCGGTGCGTCCCCGAGCACCAGGACCTGGAACAGGAACGTCGTCGCGATGCCGACCAGCAGCACGATGCACGCCAGCAGTGCGTTTACCACCATCGCGGCCACCACCCGGGGCACTACCAGCCGCTCGACGACCGGGATCCCCATCACCTCGAGGGCGTCGACCTCGTCGCGGATCTTGCGCGCGCCCAGGTCCGCGCACATCGCCGAGCCGCCGACGCCGGAGATCATCAGCGCGCAGATCAGCGGCGCGGCCTGACCGACGATCACGAACGCCACCACCGCGCCGCCGTAGCCCTGCGCGCCCAGCTGGCCGGCCAGCGAACCGACGTTGAGCGCCACCACGACGCCCAGCGGGATCGTCACCAGCAACGCGGGAAGGGTGGTGACTGAGGCCAGGAACGTCGCTTGCCGCAGGAATTCCGCGACGTTGAACCGGGCCCGGCCGATGGTCCGGAAGACGGCGCTGGTGGTGCGCACGGTGAAGTCCAGTAGCAGACCGGCTTGCAGCAGTGCATCGGCGATCGGGCCGCGGGCGGTGGGCAATCCCCGGTACATCCGGCACTCCTCCCCGTCGAGGCGCCTGCAGGACCTCGAACGAGCGAGCGGCTTTGATTTGTGGGTCGTGGTCCGGTTTCCGCGTCTGTCGGTTCCGATCACGGTCTTGGTTCCGTCACCCGGATGTCAATGCCCGCCACCCGAATGCCGCGCGGCCGGTCAAGTGGGGGTGCAGGCCCGTGCTGAGCGGGCCAAATGCCCGGTTTGGCAGGGCTGTGGGATGGTCCACAGTGGTCAGCGTGATCGTTTGTCCAATGTGGATCTCGGGGTCCTCGTTAGGTTCGAACACCGGCGCGATTTCGGGAATTTAGAAGGATCATCGCTCACCCTGCGGTGCTGCAACGCGGCTCATACGATGCCGGTTACGCCTCCTTGTCGGCGTATGGGGGGAGGGTTGATGGTCCTGTCGCTGCCCGACGGCGCGGTGTCCGGGGAGGAATCCGACCACCCGCACGCCAGCGCACGTTCGGGTGATTTTCCGCGCAGTGCGGCGGTGCTCGCACGCATGCGTTCGGAGAACTTCCCGGTCGCGTCCCGGATCTTGCCGCACGGCCTGCGACAGCACCTGCACGCGCTCTACGGCTTCTTCCGGCTCGTCGACTTCGCCGGGGACGAGGCGCCGGGCAACCGAGATGCTCTGCTGGACTTCCTGGAGGTCGACCTCCGCCGCGCCTACCAGGACATGGCTCGCATCCCGATCATGCGCGGGCTGACCGCCACGGTCGCGGAGTGCGGCATCCCCCACGACGTGTTGGCCAAGTTGATCGAGGCCAACCGGCAGGACCAGCAGGTGCGCCGCTACCGGACCTTCGACGACCTGCTCGCCTACTGCGCGTTGTCAGCCAACCCGGTCGGGGAAGCGGTGCTGCACGTCTTCGGCCGGGCCGAGCCCGCGCTGATCGCGCTGTCCGACCGGATCTGCAGCGCCCTGCAGATCCTGGAGCACTGCCAGGACATCGCCGAGGACTACCGCCAGGACCGGGTGTACCTGCCGACCGACGACATGCGGCTGTTCGGGTGCAAGGAGCCGGACCTCATCGCCACGCGCGCCCCGACGAGGCTGCGCGGGCTGGTGAAGTTCGAAGTGGACCGGGCACGACGGATGCTCGAAGCCGGTGCACCGCTGGTCGGCCAGCTGTCCGGGATGGCGCGGGTCGCGGTCGCCGGGTACCTGGCCGGTGGTCGGGCCACGGCGGCCGCGTTCGCGGCGGCCAACCACGATCCGCTGGGGAGCGATGTGCGGCCGACAAGGGGGCGCACCTTCGTCGAATGGGGGCGGTTGTACGTGTTGGGAGGCACGTGGTGACCGAATCGGCGCGGATCCGGGACGCCTACCTGGAGTGCGAGCGGATCACGCGGGAGCAGGCGCGCAACTTCTCCTACGGGATCCGCCTGCTACCCGGCCCGAAGCGGCGCGCGCTGTCGGCGGTCTACGCCTTCGCCCGCCGCATCGACGACATCGGGGACGGGCACCTGCCGAGCGAGGACAAGCTGCGGCAGCTCAACAAAGCGCGCGAGGACGTCCATGCGGCCAGCACGGATTCGACGGATCTAGTCGTGGTCGCGCTCGCCGATGCGGCCGAGCGGCTGCCGGTGCCGCTGGCGGCCTTCGACGAGCTGATCGACGGCTGCGAAGCTGACGTGCGCGGAGCGCGGTACCGGACCTTCGACGAGCTGGTGCACTACTGCCGGTGCGTCGCCGGATCGATCGGACGCCTGTCACTGGGCGTGTTCGGTGCGGTTGACCAGGCCACGGCCGAACGACGTGCGGACGTGCTCGGTGTTGCTCTGCAGCTGACCAACATCCTGCGCGACGTCCGGGAGGACCAGCTAGAAGGACGCGTCTACCTGCCGTCCGAGGACCTGGAGCGCTTCGGCGTCCGGTTGGAACCGGGGAACGGACTCGTCGAGGACCACCAGCGCTGGTCGTCGCTGATCCGCTTCCAGGCCGCGCGCGCCGAGCAGTGGTACGGCGAGGGGCTCCTCCTGTTGCCGATGCTGGATCGGCGCAGCCGGGCATGCTGCGCGTCGATGGCGGGTATCTACCACGAGCTGCTGGCGCGCATCGCCGCTGATCCGGGGGCCGCGCTGAACCAGCGGACCTCGCTGTCGGGCTGGCGCAAGGCGGGGGTCGCGGCACGTTCCCTGGCGGGGATGGCGCCGTGAGCCGCGGGCGCGTGGTGGTGGTCGGCGGCGGGCTGGCAGGGGTGACCGCGGCGCTGGACTTGGCCGAGGCGGGTTTCGCGGTCGAGCTGCTGGAGACGCGGGCGAGGCTCGGCGGCGCTACCTACTCGTTCCTGCGCGGCGATCTGGTCGTGGACACCGGCCAGCACGTCTTCCTGCGCTGCTACACCGAATACATCGACCTGTTGCGGCGGCTCGGGGTGCAGGATTCGATCCGCATGCAGCACCGCTTCGAGGTCCCGGTGCTCAGCGCGAACGGCCGCGCATCTCGCCTGCGCCGCTGGAACCTGCCCGCACCAGGGCACTTGCTCCCCGCGCTGTTGGGGTACCGGCAGCTGACCGCGGCCCAGCGCGCGAGGCTGGCGCGCACGTCGCTGGCCCTGCGGATGCTCGACCCGGCCGATCCGGCACTGGACGAGATCAGCCTCGGCGAATGGCTGCGCCAGCACGGCGAATCGTCGCGCGCGATGACGGCGCTGTGGGGGCTGCTCGGCGTGGCCGCGCTCAACGCAGATCCGGACGATGCGTCGATGTTGTTGGCTGCCAAGGTCTTCCGCACCGGCGTCTTGGACCGCAGGGACAGCGCGGACATCGCCGTCCCGCAAGTTCCCCTGTCGCAGCTGCACGGCGACGCCGCCCACCGAGCGCTGCGGGCCGCCGGTGTCGGCGTCCGGACGCGATACCGGGTGCGGGCGATCCGACGCGTTGGTAAGGGTTTTCACGTGTTCGCGAAGGCGGGCAGCAACACCCGCGAGGTGCCGGCGGACGCAGTGGTCGTGGCGGTTCCACACCAAGCAGCGGCCGGACTGCTCGCCGACCTGCCGGTGCCCGGAGTCGAGGAGTGGTCGAAGCTGTCGGCCGCACCGATCGTCAACGTGCACCTGCACTACGACTGGAAGGTCACCGGTCTTCGGATGGCCGCGGTGCTGGATTCCCCGGTGCAGTGGGTCTTCGACCGCAGCGCGATCTCCGGAGTGACGCGAGGTCAGTACCTGGCGATCTCGCTGTCAGCCGCCCAGGACTACATCGACCTGCGCACCGAGGACCTGCGCGCGCTGTTCGTCCCAGCGATGCAGCAGCTCTTCCCGCGCGCCCGCGAGGCCCGGCTGCTCGACTTCTTCGTCACCCGGGAACCCAACGCCACCTTCCGGCAGGCACCGGGAACCGCAGCGATCCGCCCGGATGCGCACACCCCGGTGCCGGGTCTGGTGCTGGCCGGAGCGTGGACGGCCACGGGCTGGCCGGACACCACGGAAGGCGCGGTGCGCAGCGGTGCGCGCGCGGCCGAGGTGGTGGCCGCGGTCCAGCGCTGGCAACGCGGAGTGGAGGTGACCGCATGACGACAGTTCTGCCGCCAGTCCTGCTTACCGCACGGGAAGCGGTGGATCCCGCGCTGCGCCGCGCGGTCGCACAGCTCGACCCGGACACCCGCCGCGTGTGCGAGTACCACCTCGGCTGGCGAGGCGCCGACGGCGCTCCGGAGGGCGGTGGCGGAAAGGCCCTGCGCCCGGCGATGGTGCTGCTGTCCGCGCAGTGCGTGCGCCCGCCGGGGGCAGCTGATCAGGCCGTCGCGGCCGCTGCGGCGGTCGAGCTGGTGCACAACTTCTCGCTGCTGCACGACGACGTGATGGACGGCGACACCTCCCGCCGCCACCGGCCCACGGCCTGGACGGTCTTCGGTCGCCCCGCCGCACTGCTGGCCGGGGACGCGCTGCTCGCGCTGGCCACCGAGGTGTTGCTGGACTCGAGCTCCCCGCACGCCACCGCCGCGGCCCGGTCGCTGTCGGCCACCACCCGGGTTCTTATCGCAGGGCAGGCCGCGGACCTGGACTTCGAGCACCGCCACGACGTGACGCTGGACGAATGCCTGCGCATGGCGCACGACAAGACCGCCGCGCTGCTGGCCTGCGCGAGCTCGATCGGCGCGCTCATCGCCGGGGCACCGCAGGAGACGGTGTTCGGGCTGCACACCTTCGGCACCGAGCTGGGGATGGCCTTCCAGCTGGTCGACGACCTCCTCGGGCTGTGGGGAGACCCGGAGATCACCGGCAAACCGGTTTTGTCGGACCTGCGCGCCCGCAAGAAGACCGTTCCCGTGGTGCACGCGCTGAACTCGGGAACCGCCGCGGGCGAACGCCTGCGCGAGCTGTACGCCCAGCCCGAACCGCTCACCGAGCAGCAGCTGCACGAAGCCGCCGAGATGGTGCAGCGCGCCGGGTCGGCGGACTGGACCCACCGGGAGTGCCAGCGCCGGTTGGCTGCTGCCGGTGAACACCTGCCGAGCGGTCCGCAGGACGCCACCGAGGCGTTGACCGAACTCGCCGCGTTCGTCGTACGGAGGAAGCTTTGACCGATCAGTTGCAGAAGCAGCCCACCCGCGCGGTCGTGATCCCCGACCCGCGGACCGCGCTGGTCGCCGCC
This sequence comes from Saccharopolyspora sp. NPDC002376, assembly GCF_053593195.1. NCBI lineage: Bacteria > Bacillati > Actinomycetota > Actinomycetes > Pseudonocardiales > Pseudonocardiaceae > Saccharopolyspora > Saccharopolyspora sp. NPDC002376. The sequence goes on along the minus strand of NZ_JBSFBZ010000031.1, from coordinate 62,725 downwards.
CGCGACCACCTGCTGTCCCGGCAGCACCCCGACGGCTGGTGGAAGGGCGAGCTGGAGACCAACGTGACCATGGACGTCGAGGACCTGCTGCTGCGGCAGTTCCTCGGCATCCGCACCGCGGTGGAGACCGAGCAGGCCGCGCGCTGGATCCGCTCCCAGCAGCGTCGCGACGGCACCTGGGCGAACTTCCACGGCGGGCCGGGAGACCTGTCCACCACTGCGGAGGCCTACACCGCGCTCAAGCTCGCGGGCGACGACGTCGACGCCGAGCACATGGTCGCCGCGCGCAACTGGATCCTGGAGCAGGGCGGGCTGGAGGCCACCCGGGTGTTCACCCGCATCTGGCTGGCGCTGTTCGGCGAGTGGTCCTGGGACGAGCTGCCCGCCATGCCTCCCGAGGTCGTGCTGCTGCCCAACTGGTTCCCGCTGAACGTGGCGGACTGGGGGTGCTGGGCCCGCCAGACGGTGGTGCCGCTGACGGTCGTGTGCACGCTGCGGCCGCGTCGGGACCTGGGCATCACGGTCAGCGAGCTTCGCACCGGTCGGGGCAGTGCGCGCACTCGTCCCGAGTTCTCCTGGAAGTACGGGTTCCACGTGCTGGACCGGGCTCTGCACCGCTATCAGAAGCGTCCATTGCGGTCCCTGCGCAAGCACGCGATGCTCCGCGCCGCGGAGTGGATCGTGGCGAGGCAGGAGGCGGACGGCTCTTGGGGCGGCATCCAACCGCCGTGGGTGTACTCGCTGCTGGCACTGAACCTGCTCGGCTACCCGCTGAGCCACCCGGTGCTCCGGCAGGGTTTGGACGGGCTGGAAGGGTTCCTGATCCGGGAGCAGACACCGGTCGGCGTGGTGCGGAGGCTGGAGGCCTGCCAGTCACCGGTGTGGGACACCGTGCTCGGCGTGCAGGCGCTGCACGATGCTGGCGTGCCCAGCGCACACCCGGCGCTGCGCCGTGCGACCGACTACCTGCTGGCTGAGGAGATCCGGGTCAAGGGTGACTGGTCGGTGCGTCGTCCGAACCTGCCCGCAGGCGGCGGTTGGGCTTTCGAGTTCGACAACGACGGCTACCCGGACATCGACGACACCGCCGAGGTGCTGCTGGCGCTGAACCGCATGGACCACCCGGACAAGGTTTCGGTGCAGGCGGCGATCGAACGAGGCACGCGCTGGCTGCGCGGCATGCAGTCGGCCGATGGCGGGTGGGGCGCCTTCGACGCCGACAACACCCGACAACTGGTGCGCAAGCTGCCTTTCTGCGACTTCGGTGAGGTGATCGACCCGCCGTCAGCCGACGTCACGGCGCACGTCGTCGAGGCGCTGGCGACGCTGGGCCACGACGACGAGGTAGTACGGCGCGGCGTGAAGTGGCTGCTGCGCAACCAGGAGAAGGACGGATCCTGGTTCGGCCGCTGGGGCGCAAACCACGTCTACGGCACCGGTGCGGCTGTTCCGGCGCTGGTGCGGGCCGGGCTGAAGCCGGACCACCAGGCACTGCAGCGCGCGGCGAGGTGGTTGGAGAATCACCAGAACGCCGACGGCGGTTGGGGTGAGGACCTGCGCTCCTACAAGGACCCAGCGTGGATCGGCCGCGGTGACTCCACGGCGTCGCAGACCGGGTGGGCGCTGTTGGCGCTGTTGGCGCTGGATAGGCACAAGTCCGACGCGGTCCAGCGCGGTGTGCAGTACTTGGCGCGCACGCAGCGGCAGGACGGCGGTTGGGACGAGCCGCAGTTCACCGGGACGGGTTTCCCCGGCGACTTCTACATCAACTACCACCTGTACCGGGTGATCTTCCCGTTGACCGCCCTCGGCAGGTACCAGCAGGCCGGGGAGTGAGATGCCCGCACGGCTGCTGATCTGCGCGCCGCTGGGCCTGGAAGCCCAGGCGCTGAGGGCAGCACTCGGCCAGAAGTCCGTGCACCGCACGGGATTCGGTCCACGGCGAAGTGCACGCAGCGCAGCCGAGCTCGCCACGGCGGACTTCGACCTGCTCGTCGTAGCGGGTCTCGGCGGTGGCATCGGCGAAAACGTGCGCAGCGGTGATGTGGTCGTGGCAGATGAGGTCCGCGGGCCGGACGGTTCGGTCCGCTGCAGTTCCACGTCCTCCCTGGTCGCGGAACTGCGCCGCGCCGGATTCCCGGTGCACTGCGGGCCAATCCTCACCACCCGGCACATCGTCCGCGGCGCGCAGCGGGCAGAGCTGGCCCGAACTGGCGCGCTCGCGGTCGACATGGAATCCGCCGTGCTCGCACGTGCTGCGGGTGCGCGGAGGATCGCGGTGGTGCGGGTCGTGCTCGACACCGCCGAACAACCGTTGCTGCGCCTGGGAACGCCGCGCCGAACCCTGGCCGCGCTTGCCCGACTGCACGCCGTCGGTTCCTGCCTGTCGCGGTGGAGCAGCGCCGCGACACCGGAGAACGCACCAGAGGAGGTGTCCTGAATGGGTATTCCCGTGCGCCAAGCGGTCCGCGTCGGGGCCTACCTGGTCAAGCAGAAGCTGGCCCGCCGCGAGAAGTTCGCCCTGACGCTGGAGTTGGAACCGCTGTTCGCCTGCAACCTCAAGTGCGCGGGCTGCGGCAAGATCCAGCACCCGGCCAACGTGCTCAAGCAGCGGATGCCGGTGGAGCAGGCCCTCGCCGCGGTGCAGGAGTGCGGTGCCCCGGTGGTATCCATCGCCGGGGGAGAACCGCTGATGCACCCGGAGATCGAGGTCATCGTCGAGGAGCTGATCAAGCGCAAGAAGTTCGTCTACCTGTGCACCAACGCGCTGCTGCTGCCCCGCAAGATCGACAAGTTCGAGCCGTCGCCATACTTCGCGTGGGCCGTGCACATCGACGGGCTGGAGGAGCGCCACGACGAGTCGGTGTGCAAGAAGGGCGTGTTCGCGCAGGCGGTGGACAACATCAAGGACGTCCAGCAGCGTGGCTTCCGGGTGACCACGAACTCCACGTTCTTCACCACCGACACCCCGCAGTCGGTGATCGAGGTGCTGGACTACCTCAACAACGACTTGAAGGTCGACCAGATGATGCTCTCGCCGGCCTACGCCTACGACAAGGCGCCCGACCAGGAGCACTTCCTGGGTGTGACGGAAACGCGAGAGCTGTTCGGCAAGGTCTTCGCCGATGGCCGCCGACACCGGTGGCGGTTCAACCACTCGCCGTTGTTCCTGGACTTCCTGGAGGGCAGGGTCGACTTCCAGTGCACGGCGTGGGCCATCCCGTCGTACTCGCTCTACGGCTGGCAGCGGCCGTGCTACCTGATGAATGACGGCTACGCCGCTACTTACCGCGAACTGCTGGAGGAAACCGACTGGTCGCGCTACGGCCGGGGCAACGACCCCCGCTGCGCCAACTGCATGGCGCACTGCGGCTACGAACCCACTGCTGTGCTGGCCACCATGGGCTCCCTGCGGGAGTCGATCCGAGCTCTGCGGGGCTAGCCGAGCCGCCGTGCGAGGCCACGAAAGAGGCCGGGCAATGCGCCCTGCAGACGGGCGGGCACTGCGAGCCAGGCGGGGACGAAGACCTCGGCACGCTCGTGCTGGACGCCCCGGACCAGTGCCGCAGCGACCTCTTCCGGCGTGAGCATGCGAGGAAACCGCCGGTCGTAGTGGCGACCGGCGAAGAACGGCGTGCGCACAGCACCGGGGAACACCGTGGTCACGCCGATGCCGTCGAGGTGGCGGAGGCTTTCCGCGAACGTCCGCACACCGGCCTTCGTCGCTGCGTAGACCTCCTCCCCGCGAACCCCGACGACGGCGATCGAGGAGACGAAGACGACGTGGCCGCGACACCGACGCAGCTCCGGCAACACCGCGCTGGTCAGCAGCATCGGCGCGGTCAGGTTCACCGCCGCCAACGCCTCGGCCTGCTCAGCCGACATCGAGGCCAGGTCACCGGCCCACCCGATCCCCGCACAGTGCACCAGCAGATCCACCCGCCGCGCCGCGGTGACGACCCGGTCGAGGCCAGCCGGATCGGTCAGCTCGGCAGCCAGCGCCTGCCCGCCAGTGCGCGCGGCCACCTCGGACAGCCGTCGTTGATCGCGGCCCACCAGCACGAGCTGACATCCGGCAGCCGCCAGTTCGACGGCAGTGGCCGCACCGATGCCCGACGAAGCACCCGTGACCAGCGCGGTTCGCCCGCGCAACGTCAGCCCCATGTCTCCTCCGCAGAGCCGCCGCGCTCGAGCGTTCGCCGCAGCTGCTCGCCGCGACGGGTCAGCACGACGATGCCGATGATGATGACGACCACGGCGATCAGCTCACCGCTGAGGATGGCGGGGGAGGACTCGATCCGCTCGCCCAGCCAATTCACCCCGATCGCCGCCGCGACCAGCGGATCCACCGTGGTGATCACCGCAAGTGCGGGCGACATCAGCCGACCGCGCTGGAAGGTCTGCTGGCTGAGCAGGAAGCCCATCGGCCCGATCACGCACACCGCGTAGAGCGTCCAGTGGTGGAACGGTTCGGCCAGACCACCGGTGCGGAACTGCCCGGCCACCACCTTGATCAACCCGGCGGTCACCCCGTAGAACACCCCGGTGGCCACCGCCATGCCGATCACCCCGGCCTCACCGGGGATCAACGCGGCCGCCACCAGTGACACCAGCACCAGCAGCCCGAGCGCCAGGGCCAGCGGAAGGAGCGACGCCCCGGTGAACTCGCTGCTCTGCCCGGAGGGGCGCGCCAGCACCAGGAAGGCCGACAGCCCGCCGACGCAGGCCAGGCCGCCCAGTCCGAGCACCAGGTCCATCTTGCGGCGCGCCATCCACGCGGCGAACGCGGCCCCGAACAGCACCGACGTCACCAGCAGCGGCTGCACCAGCACCAACGGTCCGAAGGCCAGCGCCACCACCTGCAGCGACAACCCGACGAGCACAGTGAGGATGCTCAGCACCCAGATCGGCTTGCGGACCAGCTCGTACAGCATGCGCGGATTGAGAGTCCGCACCTTGGGCACCTGCTTGGTGACCCGGTGCTGGATGGCGCTGGCCAGACCGAAGCTCGCAGCCCCGGTGATCGCGGCCGGAACGGCGATCACCAGCACCGTGGAGTTCGAGCTCACGGCCGATCACCCGTCCGCAGATCGGCGAAAGCATCGCGGAGGTACCCGGTCAGCACCGCGGCGTCCGGAGCGAGCTCGGTGTCCGTGGTGATCCCGAAACCGACGCGCTCACCCCAGCTGATCGCGCCCACGGCCACTCCCACGCCGTCGGCCAGCGACAACACCGGCAGCACTCCGGCGATCTGCGCAGACCCCAGGTGCGCCGGCCGCCGCTGCCCGGGGAGCACCGACACCACGGCGTTGAAGAACCGGCGCTGGTAGATCCGCCGCACCGCCCAGGCGTGCAGCGGCGCGGGCAACAGGCCGAGGGCGGCGAGTACAGCACTGGTCGCAGCAGGCTGACCGGTTCGGTCCGGTTTGCTGAGCTCAGCGGCAACTGCGGCGAGCCGTTGCTCGGCAGGCATCGGGCCAACGGGAAGGTCCAGCGACACCGATGCGGTGTGGTTACCGGGCGCATCGGTGCCCACACCACCGCGCCCGGTTCGAGCCGTGCGCGGCACCATCACCCGGAAACGCTGGCCCGGCCGGGGGGAGGGCAGCGCCTGGTGCAGCGACTCGGCCACCACCCCGAGCAGCAGTGCCGTACTGCTAACGCCGTACCGCCGCGCGCAGGCGCGAACCTCAGCGGCGGGGAGTTCCAGCCCGTCAAACGACCGGTTCGGCGTGCTGTGCCCCGCCCAGGGACCTGCTGGTGCCAGACCCGCCCCGGCCAGCCTCACCAACCCCCGTGCAATGACTCCTGCCCGCTGATGCCACTTCGGCCGATCACCTCGACCAGGAGCCGAAACCGGGTGCGGGTCGTTGGTCAGCAACCGCAGCAGCGTGCTGGTCACGGCGACACCGTCACCGAGCGCGTGGTGCAGCTTCGCCAGCAAGGACACCTGGCCGGAATCGGCCTCGCGCAGCAGCAGAAGCTCCCAAGGTGGCCGGTCAGTACGCACGGCGGTGCTGAAGAACTCCTCGCGAACCTCCGCCACAGCACGTTCGCCTCGAACCTCGCGGCAGCGCAGGTGCTCACGGGGTTCAATGGCGCCGTCGTGGATCCACTGTGGCCGCCTGGCCCAGCGCAGCACCAAGCGGCGCGTCAGCAAAGGCAACTGCCAGGCACGTCGTTCGATCCGCTCGGCGATCTGCTCGCACCAATCGTGGGTGGTCTGGGATGGCCCTTCCAACAGCAGGACAGCGCCGGTGTGCTGTGCGACGACGGGCGTGGTGGCGTAGACGAAGAAGGCGTCCTGCGAGCGCAGTGCCCGGCGACCGCGGTGCTGGGGGAGCTGCGCCAACGCAGCCACCTGATCAGCGAAATCCGAGACCTGGCAATGCTTGAGCGCCTGCTGCTCCCGCTGCTCGAGTTCGTCCGGCTCGGCAGCCCACCGGCGCAACGTCGCGGTCAGGTCGGTCGCCCGTGGGCACAGCTCGGCCAGCTCGGCGTCGGCCATCAACTCGGCGTTGGCCCGTCCGTGCCCGGCGATCGGCTCGAACATGACCACGGATCGCCCACAGGCGACCGCTTCCAGCGCAGTGGCCCCACCAGCGTTGGTCACGACGACATCCGCGCAGGCCACCAGACCTGGCATGTCGTCCACCCAGCCCAGCGCGACCAGCCGCTCCTCAGTGCGCGCGGCGAACCGCTGCCGCAACGCATCGTTGCGACCGCAGACGACCACCACCCGCTCCACGCCCTCAGCGCGCAGTGCAGCGTCCACCGCGCGGTCCACCGAACCGAACCCGAGCGAACCGCACGAGATCAACGCCATGAACCCCGACTCCGGAAAGCCGAACCTGCGCCGCGCCGCAGCCCGGTCTGCGGGCCGGAACGCCGAGACCACCGGCGGCGCGCAAACGGCTCCCACCGCGTCCGGCTCGGCCCGCCGCATCGCCTGCAGACTCGCCTCGCTCATCACGTAGTGCAGGTCGACCTCGGGGTAGACCCAGAACGGGTGCGGGGAGAAGTCCGACACCACGGCAGCCACCGGGACGTCCAGCTCACCGCGACGGCGCAACCAGTCCAGTCCCGCCGTGCCGAGGGGATACGTCGAGACGATCAGATCGGGTTCGCGCTCGGCGATCGCCTGCCGCAGCAGCCGCCCGCTCCACGCCCCGACGAAGCGGCGCGAGGCGTTGGCGAACCAGCGGTACCGCCACAACGAGTCGTAGAAGAAGTCGTACAGCCACGGTGTGGACTCGACGTTGGTGACGTAGATCCAGTTGAACGTGGCCGGCACCCAGCGGCCCATCGCGCGCAGCGCGTCCAGCCAGCCGACCTCGCATCCCGGCCACACCCGACCGGCGGCCTCCGCAACAGCCCGGCCGGTCGCGTTGTGCCCCTCACCGATGGTCGCGCTGATCAGTAGCACTCGACGCGGCTGGACGGTCACGCGGCTGGATCCCTTCAACCCGGAGCGTGCTCCAGCAGGCTAACGTGACCAGCCCGTTCCAGCCGTTCGAAGCAGTCGGCGCGGCAGCGGAAAACCCGCTGCCGCGCCGAACGAGACCCGGTTCCTTACGGCTTGGCGTGCTCCGGGAGTCCGCGGCTGCCGACCTCGCGGACGGTGCCGTCGGTGAGGCGGTAGCACAGGCCGACGACCGCGCAGCGGCCCTCTTCGACTTCCTTCGCCAGCAGGGTGGAGCGCTCCAGCAGCAGGTCGACGGTGCGCTGGATGTGCACGTCCACGATCTCGTCGACTTCGGTCCCGCCCTCGACGCGCGCGGCCAGCACGCTCGGCGTCACCCGCTCCACGATGTCGCGCAGGAACCCGGGAGGCGCGGAACCCTCGATGACGGTCTGGCGGGCCGCGGTCACCGCACCGCAGGAGTCGTGACCGAGCACGATGACCAGCGGCGTGCCCAGCACGCCGACGCCGAACTCGATGCTGCCCAGCACCTCGGGACCGGTGACCTGGCCGGCGGTGCGGACCACGAAGAGGTCACCGAGTCCCTGGTCGAAGATGAGCTCGGCGGCCAGTCGGGAGTCGGAGCAGCCGAACAGCACGGCGAAGGGACGCTGCCCTGGCGCCAGCGAAGCCCGGTAGTCGGCGTCCTGGTTTGGGTGCTGGAGGGTGTTCTCGACGAATCGTCGGTTGCCTGCCAACAGCACTTCGTAGGCTTGCGCGGGAGAGTGCAATGCGTTGGACATGCGGAAACGCTACCGCACGCAGGTTCGAAGCGGCTCGCTCGAAACCCCGATACCGGCGGTCTGAGACAAGTGCCACTCGGTTCCGTGCATCGAGTGAAAACCGCAGCCCTGAAACGGTGGTCGTGCGTGAGGGGCACGCCCAGCCCGGGCTCGCTGGCAGCTCGCGACGCACCGAGCCCCGGCGTAGTCTCAACCAGCGGTGGACCGTTCCAGACCCCAGCGCTTCACGGCAATCGCCGATGCTGGGCGCTGTTGAGCTTCAGCCGCCGGTTCGCGAGAAGACCGGCGATGCACCACCAGCGCAGAGGTCTGGACGAACCCCACGCGGCTTTCCGACAACCGGACAGCACCGGTGCCGAGGCTGGCACCGAAGCCGACCGGCTGGCGGTGAGGTCACTGGGGGTGGCCACCAGCCGCGCTGGTCGGTGGTGGGGCGGGCGAGGGGGCCGCCCCACCACCGACCAGCTTTTTTCTGGTTCTCCGAACTCGTTTTGCGTGGCGGTGCGGGTGGCGGAACCTTAGCGCCCGCCTGGATCAGGGACCGGATTGAAGCCGAGTTCAGTTGACGCAGGGGATGCCGTCGGCGGTGATCGTTTCGGGGGCGGGCGCGGTGCTCTGCTGGTGGGCCGGGCCGTCCAGCGACACTGCTCGTGGTGGGGCGAAGCGCGGTGCTGACGGGCCTCGGTAGTCGCTGCCGATGAGGACTCGGACGTGACCGCTCGGCACGGAGCTGTTCTCCTCGGTGGGCAGGCCTCCGAGTTGTGAGGCCACCTGACTGGCCGTGGCCGAGGCACCCGGGGCGTACTGCACGGTCGAGGAATTGCGGGCAGCGGTGTTGCCGACCGTGCCGACCTGAATGCCCCGGTTGGAGAGCGCTGAGCGCACCTTCTGCGCCAGGCCGGCGGTCTTCGTCGCGTTGAACACGTCCACTACGGCCGTGCCGGACTCCTCGTTCGAGGACGCGGGTGGTGGGGGAGCCGACGGGTCGATGGTCTGGGTGACCGCTGTGCGGACCGCGCGGGGGTCGACCAGGATCGCCTGGCCGTCCTCCGGGGTTTCGTAGTCGGGGTTCTCGATGGGGATCGTCGTGAACCGGATCGCGCCACCGGCCAGGCCGCGCAGCCGCTCGGCGAAGGCGAGCACGTCCCAGTCGCGGTCCAGCACCACCGAGTCCTGCACGGAGCCGATCAGCCTCTGCAACCGGACCGGATTGGCCAGCACACCTCCGGAGAACGTCGACTGCGCCAGCCCGGACAGGAAGGCCTGCTGACGCACCACGCGGTCCAGGTCCCCGCGCGGCAGGCCGTGTCGCTGGCGCACGAACGCCAGCGCGTCAGGGCCGGAGATGGTCTGAGGGCCGGCTTTGAAGTCCGCGCCCGAGTAGCTGTCCTGCGTCGGCGCCAGCAGGCACACCGGCACACCGCCGACGGCCTGGGTGATGCGGGAGAATCCGAGCAGGTTGACCTCGGCGTAGTGGTCGACCGACACGCCGGTCAGCTGTTCGATGGTGCGCACCAGCAGCTTGCGCCCGGCGTCGTCGCCGTCGCGCTCCAGCTGCGACTGGTCGGTGACGCCGCGCCTGGTCTCGGACGCGATCGCGGTCCCCTTGCCGCGGGAGTACGCGGAGTTGATCTTGTGCCGGCCCTGGCCGGGGATCTGCACGTAGGAGTCGCGGGGGAAGGAGAACGCCGATGCGCTGGACCCGTCGTTGGGGATGTGCAGCAGGATGATCGTGTCGGTCAGCGCCCCGTCGTTGGCCCCGGCGTGCAGCTCGCGGAGCACGTCGTCGGGCAGCGGATTGCCGTGCGCGTCGGTGCGGCTGTCCATGCCGACCAGCAGGATGTCGGTAGCCCCGTCGGCCCCCGCGCCGTCGGTGACGTCGCTGGTGGTCAGCCCGTTGAGCAGGTTCCGGTAGTTGCTCCATCCGTACCCGGTGACCACCAGCACCAGCACCGACAACATCGTCACCGCCACGCGCGCCCCGGTGTGCGGTCGGGGACGGTGCGGTCGACGCGGGGGATCGGGGCGGTTGGTCGTCCTGGTCTGGGGCGGCAAGGTCCCTCCGGCGGCGTGGGTCCAGGTGGTGCGGGTGTCGAAGACCCGTTCCAGGATCTCACTCATCGAGGCTGAGGGCAGATCATCCGATACGGGCTAGTTTCGCGACGTACGATGATCATCACCGCGATCCACAGTGGATTTCAGCGGGCCGGGCAGCGGCGATCGGTCAGGCCGGGGGAGCGTCGGGCAGGTCGCCCTGGCGGATGCGGTAGACCTGCAGCGCGGTGTCGTAGTACTTGGTCGTCTCGCCGACCCACTCCATGCCGATACGCTGCGCGGTGGAGATCGCTCGCACGTTGTCCGGGCGGGCCAGGGCGAACACCGCGTCGATGTCGTAGGTGAACGCCCAGTGCAGCAGCGCGATCGCCGCCTCGGTGGCGTAGCCGAAGCCCCATGCCTCGGGTCGCAGCTGCCACGTCAGTTCGAGGTCGTGGTCGTAGGGCGGCAGCATCCGCAGCACCAGCCCGCCGACCACCACGTCGTCGGACCGGCGCTGCATAGCCCACCGCCCGGTCGGCGGGATCAGGTTGGGCTGCGACTCGGTCCAGGAGTGCACCACGGCGCGCATCGCGGCGAGGTCGGCGACGTTGGAGACGACCGGGGTGAGCCACTCGGTCACCTCGGGACGGCCGTAGAGCGCCAGTGCTGCCTGCACGTCGGCGTCACCGGGGCTCCAGGCGCGCACGATCAACCGATCGGTGGTCAAGGGAGGCTGCATGGCGGTCCTCGCCTTCGCACTGGGGGAACACCAATTTTAGTTCCGCCGCCGCTGCTCGGTGGCATCGAAGCGGCGATCCGACCCCATTAAATCTGTAGTGTCTGTTGTTTCAGTGTCGAACGAAATTAATCGCGAATGACCCGGCTGGCCACGAACTGAGGCTCGGAACAGCTTGCTGGGATCAGGGCAGCGGGACGAGGGTTCCGGTGGCGTCGAAGTCCCAGTCGTGCGGTTCGCCCAGCGCTGTCAGATCCGGGTGGTCGGCGACTTCCTGCGCATACGCCTCGGAGACCTCGACGTGCGGCATCGACAGGGTGTTGCGGATGCGCACGACCTTCGCCGGGCGGTCGTGGGGGCCGCGGGACATGTGCAGCGCGGCGACGATCGCGTCGCGGTCGTCGGCCAGCGCCATCGGGATCCGGGCGCCGTCGGGCACGCCGGAGGTCAGCGAGTTGGTGTAGAACGACCCGAACTCGATCTGGTCCACGCAGCGCTGGGTGGTCACGTCGGCCAGGCCGAGTCCACAGGCGTTGCCGTTGGTGTGCTCGGTCAGTCCGAGCACCACGACCCGCTTGATCGGCACGGCGCGGAACTGCGCGGGGCTGACCGGGGAGCGGCCGGTGATGTTGGGGTCCATCCCGGCGCCGCTGATGTCCTTGCCGATCTCGTCGACCACCAGCACGTCGATGTCGGACATCAGCAGCTTCGGCATCAGCCGCTTGGCCTCGACGAGCAGTTCCGCCTCGCGCTCCAGCAGCTCACCGGGCTGGACCAGTTCGAGGCGGGCCACGCACTCGTAAGCGTTCTCCACCACGGCCATCCCGAATTCGATCGGGACCACCTGGAGCGCTGCCTCGGCCACGGCCGGGATCAGGGCGTGGAACGCCTCGAAGCCGTGCCGGTGCAGGGTGGTCGCGCCGCGGTGCTTGCCCAGCCCGATGGCGATCATCTTGGCCAGGCCGCTCTCGTGCGTGCCGCGGTAGTCGGTGTGCGGTTTGATGCGACCGAGCACGATGACTCCGTCGGCGCGGGCTGCCTCGGCGTCGAAGTGCACCGGAGTGCCGTCCGGGAGTTCGGTGACCACGACGGTCTCCATGGACGAGATGATCGGTGCGCCGATGCTCTCCTCGGTGATCCCGTACTCGGCCAGCACCTGCCGCTGACCGTCCGCGGTACCTCCGCCGTGGCTGCCCATCGCGGGTACCACGAACGGTTTCGCCCCGCAGCCGACCAGGGCGTCGACCAGGGTGGCGACGATGCGGTCGAGCTGGGCGATGCCGCGGCTGCCCGCGGTGATCGCGATCCGCTTGCCGCTGACCGGGTTGGTGCGGTCGTGCTCGGCGACCTGGCTGCGGATGGTGCCTTCCAGATCCTCGACGGCCGCTGCGGCGAACCGCTGCTCGATCGGGATCATCCTGGGTAGTTCGATGTCGGTTCCGGCCAACCGGACTGCTTCGACGTTGAACATGCGGCAGATCCTTCTCCCCCGCGCCGACCTCGGTGGTCGGCTCGATCGACCGCGCGATGGTGCCACGTCGAACAGGCGGGTGGAAGGCCTCGTCCGGGCCCGCGTCGGTCCACAATGGACCGAGTCGGGGGTCGCACTGATAACGACGGGACGTAGGCTGCGGGGGTGTCCATCGAACGTCCGGGCCCCGTGCGGTGGCTGTACTACCAGTTCGGCGGCAGGCTGCCCGAGCAGTACCGCGGTTGGGTGCTGCACGACGGCACCTGCCGGACGTGGGTGCTGCGGGTGCTGGTCCGCGGACTGATCCCGATCATTCCGCTGGGCGCCGCGCTGTTCGTCGCGCTGGGCGTGTTCGGCGGGGCGTGGCCGATCGCGGCCGGAGCTCTGCTGCTCGGCCTGCTCGTGGTGGCCCGCATCGTGCTGACCAACTCGGTGGACAGCGTCGATTCGCGGCTGGTCCGCTACGGCTTCCCGCCCGGCCACGGCTCTGCGGTGCGCAGGCAGCGCGATGCTGGCGCCGCCGAGCGCTACAAGGCGGTCTGGCGGCAGCAACCCCCGGAGTGACGGGTCAGTGCTGTTCCGCGATGCGGACCACGGCGACCGGGCACGGGGAGTGGTGCAGGACGCCGTTGGCGACCGAGCCGAGCATCAGTCCGGCGAAGCCACCGCGTCCTCGACGGCCCACGACCAGTAGCTGAGCGTCCTCGGCTGCCGCGCACAGGGCCGCGACCGGGTGTTGGTTGGCTACGTCGCGATGCACCATGACATCGGGGTGCTCGGCGCACCACCCGGCGAGCTGTTCGGCCAGGTGCAGGTCGGCGCGGGTGCGGATCTCCTGCGGGTCCAGCCGGGGGTAGACGCCGGCGGTGAAGTAGGCGTCCGGCAGCGCCTGCACCGCGATGAGCCGCTCGTGTCGGCAGGCCGCGAAGTCGAAGGCGTGCCGCAGCGCAGTCTGGCTTCCCTGCGAGTCGTCGACCCCGACGGCCACCGGACCGGTCGTCCGGGGGATGCCGCGCACCACCACGACCGGGCAGCGGGCGTGCGTGGCCACGGAGGTGCTGATCCCGCCGAGCAGTACGTCCCGGAACACGCCGTGCCCGTGCGAACCGACAACGAGCAGCTGCGCGTCATCACTCCGGCGAACCAGCTCCTGAGCCGGGTGACCGGTAGCGACCTCCTCGGTGACGAGCAGTTCGGGACGCGCCCGGCGGCAGCGTTCGGCCAGTTCGGCAACGGTCTGTTCGGAGCGTGCCGCGCGGGCCGGATCGTCGTTGACCAGCACCAAGTGCAGCGATCGCGTCGCTTCCGCACCCGCCCACAGCACTGCCTGCGCCGACGACGGTGAACCGTCGACGCCCACCACGACGGGCCTGCTGTTGGCCATCGAACCGCTCCCTAGGCGCCTGCTGGCCAGTGTGCGCGCTCCGTGGTGGGGAAGCACCCGAGCGCCTCTGCATCCACCTGCGCCTTTAGTATCGTTAAGTGGCCGAAGAGTTGAGTCCCGCAGCGATCTTCCGAGCCGGTACCCGCCTGCGACAGGTGGTCCGGCGCACGCCGTTGGAGACCAGCGGCCGCCTCAGCGGCGAGCTCGGTGTACCGGTGCGCTTCAAGCGCGAGGACATGCAGGTCTGCCGCTCCTACAAGGTGCGAGGTGCTTACAACCTGATTTCCTCGCTGAGTTCCGAGGAGCGCGAGCGCGGCGTGGTGTGCGCGAGCGCGGGCAACCACGCGCAGGGCTTGGCCTTCGCCTGCCGCGAGCTGCAGATCAAGGGCCGGGTGTACCTCCCGGCCAACACACCCCGTCAGAAGCGCCGCCGGATCGCCGAGATCGGTGGCGAGTGGGTGGAGCCGGTGATCGTCGGTAGCTCCTTCGACGAGGCCAGCGTGGCGTCCCGGCAGGACAGCGAGAGCACCGGTGCCGTCTACGTGCACCCGTTCGACGACCCGCGCACGATCGCCGGGCAGGGCACCGTCGGTCTGGAGATCGCCGAGCAGCACGACGGTCCGGTGGACACGGTGATCGTGCCGGTCGGTGGTGGTGGGCTGCTCGCAGGTGTCGTGCTGTGGCTCAAGGAGCACTTCCCGGAGGTCCGGGTGATCGGCGCCGAGCCTGCCGGGGCCTCCAGCATGCGCGCCGCGTTGGACAAGGGCGGGCCGATCGCTCTGCCCGAGGTGGACACGTTCGTCGACGGTGCTGCGGTCGGGCGCGTCGGCGAGTTGAGCTACCGCGTGGTGCGCGAGCTGGTCGACGAGATCGTGGCGGTGCCCGAAGGCGCGGTGTGCACCGAGATGATCGACCTCTACCAGACCGACGGCATCATCGCCGAGCCCGCTGGCGCGCTGGCCAGTGCAGCGGCCCGGATGCCGCTGGAGCGTCCTGTGCAGGGACCGGTGGTGTGCGTGGTCTCGGGCGGCAACAACGACCTGAGCCGTTACGGGGAGGTCGTGGAGCGCTCCCTGGTGCACGAGGGGCTGCGGCACTACTTCCTGGTGACCTTCCCGCAGGAGCCGGGCGCGCTGCGGCACTTCCTGGACGACGTGCTCGACGACGGCCAGGACATCGTGGTCTTCGAGTACGTCAAGAAGAACAACCGCGAGACGGGTCCGGCCCTGGTGGGCATCGAGCTGGACCGGGCCGACGAGCTCGACGGGCTGCTGCGGCGGATGAAGGAATCCCCGCTGCAGATCGAGCAGGTCTCGCCGGGCTCGCCGCTGTTCTCGTTCCTGGTCTGAGCATCCGGATTGGCGCACTCGTTTTGCGTGGTGTGAACAAGGGCGCTTCCGGTCGATCAGTTCGACGGGAAGCGCCCTTGTCGTTTCAGGACTGCGTTGTGCGGTCGGCGAGCACGCGGACCATCTCGGCGACCGAGGCGCGGCGTGCGGCGCGGACCGCGTCGAACAGCGGGCGCAGCGCGTCGGTGCGAGCGCGGATCGCCGAGGCCGACAGGGCGCCGCCGGGGGAGTCGTCGGTGGCCACCCACAGGATCGCTTCGACCTCGGTGGCGCGTTGCAGGATCCGCAGGGTGCGCTGCGGCACGTCCTCGGGCCAGTCGGGGGTTGGCCGGGACGCGACGGTTGCGGCGATCTCCTCGCGCACGCCCGGACGTTGTTTGGCGACACCGAGTTCGATCAGCGCGGTGGCGGCTTCGCGCATCGCCGAGGCCATGCCGTGCTCGGCCTCGCCGATCGGCAGGTGCTCGGCCGGCGGTAGCTCGCTGATGGCGAACACCGTCCAGCGCAGGATCCCTTCGGCGATGCGTTCCGGGACCAGCCCCAGACCGGCTTCGGCAAGCACGACGGCTTCGCCGGTGCGCATGGCCAGCTTGGCGAACGGGCTCGATCCGCCCAGTCCGCGGGCGTCGCCGGGAACCGGCAGCACCAGCTCGCCGTTGGTCGCGCCCGTCTTGCGCAGCGCCGCCAGTAGCAGCGCGGGACCGGCGGGCGTGTCGTGCGGGCCGGGGAGTTCCAGGCGTGCGGCCAGATCTTCGTCGGCGGCGCGGAATTCCTGGGATTCGGCCCAGGTCTGCAGGGCGTCGAGCACGTCGTCCGAGGCGGCTGCACCGTGCAGCCAGGCGGACGTCCAGACAACCATCGTGGCGCTTGGGCAAGGCACGTCGAGAGAGAGTACGGACCCGGTCGCGGAATCCGCGCCGGGGGGTGGGGGAGGGCGAGTGTGATCTGCTCGGTGCGGCGCGCCGCCCCCCGAGGATCGACCGATCGGATTACGGTCACACCTCGTGCGTTCGTTTGACTACGGCAAGGACGTCCTCGCGGGCCCGCGGCGCAAGAAGGTGCCCGAGATCCCCGCCGAACCGGGCCTGGTGGTCGAAGACCCGGCCAGCGGGTTCTGCGGGGCGGTGCTGCGGGTGGAGAAGAACAACGTGGTGCTCGAGGACCGCCATGGCAAGCAGCGGCTGTTCCCGTTACGCCCGGCGGCGTTCCTCTTCGAGGGCAAGCCGGCGACGCTGGTGCCGGTGCGTGCCGCGGCCCAGAGGAAGCCGACCCGGTCGGCGTCAGGTTCAGTACGCGTCGAAGGACTGCGGGCGCGCACGGCTCGCGGCAGCCGGATCTGGGTGGAAGGCCTGCATGACGCCGAGCTGGTGGAGCGGATCTGGGGCCACGACCTGCGGGTTGAGGGTGTCGTGGTGGAGCCGTTGCACGGCGTGGACGACCTGCCCGGTTTGCTCGCCGAGTTCGGCCCCGAGCCCGGGCGCCGGGTGGGGGTGCTGGTCGACCACCTGGTGACCGGTAGCAAGGAATCCCGGTTGATCGAGGGCATCGACGACCCGCACGTGCTCGTCACCGGTCACCCGTTCGTGGACATCTGGGAGGCGGTCAAGCCGCAGGCGGTGGGCATCCCGGCCTGGCCGAAGGTGCCGCGCGGTACCGACTGGAAGCAGGGCGTGTGCGCGCAGCTGAGCTGGGGCGAGCCGGCCGACGGGTGGCGTCGAGTGCTGGCCGCGGTGTCGGGGTTCCGCGATGTCGAGGCGCCGCTGCTGGCTGCGGTGGAGCAGCTGATCGACTTCGTGACGGCGGATTCGGCGGGGCGCTGAACCGGACAAAGTCACACGTTGATCACACCGAGGGAATCTGGTCTCGCGGTCCTGTGCGGTCTGCCACCATGGAGGTATGACGCCCGCGTTGATGTGGTTGATCGCCGGGGTGCTGCTCGTCGCTGCTGAGGTCCTCTCCGGCGAGTTCGTCCTGGTGATGCTCGGCGCCGCAGCGTTGGGTGCTGCTGGCTCGTCCGCTCTGGGCGCACCGCTGGCGGTGGATGCTGCGGTCTTCGCGATTCTGGGGCTGGGCTTGATCTTCGTCGCGCGCCCCGCGCTGAAGCGGCGGCTGCACCACCCCCTGGAGATCAAGACCAATGTGGACGCCCTCGTGGGCAAGAGAGCGGTGGCAGAATCCACTGTGGACGTCCATGGTGGGCGGGTGCGCATCGACGGTGCGCTGTGGTCGGCGCGGGCGATGGACGAGACGCAGGTTATCGAGGCAGGTCAGACGGTCACCGTGATGGAGATCGCGGGGGCGACGGCAGTGGTGTCGGCCGAGCCGTGAGGAGATGAGGGTGGAGTTGAGCGGACTTATCGTTCTGGTGGTCGTGGTGCTGCTGGTGCTGATCATCGCTGTGAAGTCGGTGATGGTGGTGCCGCAGGCCCAGTCGGCCGTGATCGAACGCCTCGGCAAGTTCCGCTCGGTGGCCGAGCCGGGGCTGAACTTCCTGGCGCCCTTCCTGGACCGGGTTCGCGCCCGGATCGACCTGCGCGAGCAGGTCGTGTCGTTCCCGCCGCAGCCGGTGATCACCCAGGACAACCTGACGGTATCGATCGACACCGTGGTGTATTTCCAGGTCACCGACTCGCGCTCGGCGGTCTACGAGATCTCCAACTACATCGTCGCGGTGGAGCAGTTGACCACGACCACGCTGCGCAACGTGGTCGGCGCGATGAGCCTGGAGGAGACGCTGACCTCCCGCGACGCGATCAACACGCAGCTGCGCGGGGTGCTGGACCAGGAGACCGGCCGGTGGGGCATCCGGGTCGCCCGGGTTGAGCTGAAGGCCATCGACCCGCCGCCGTCGATCCAGGATTCGATGGAGAAGCAGATGCGCGCCGACCGGGAGAAGCGCGCGATGATCCTCAACGCCGAGGGTGCTCGGGAGTCGTCGATCAAGACCGCTGAAGGCCAGAAGCAGGCGGCGATCCTGGCAGCCGAGGGCCAGAAGCAGGCGGCGATCCTGTCCGCCGAGGCCGACCGGCAGTCCAGCATCCTGCGCGCGCAGGGTGAGCGGGCCAGTCGCTACTTGCAGGCGCAGGGTCAGGCCAAGGCGATCGAGAAGGTCTTCGCGGCGGTCAAGCGCGGCAAGCCGACGCCGGAGCTGCTGGCCTACCAGTACCTGCAGACGCTGCCGCAGATGGCGCAGGGCGACTCCAACAAGGTGTGGGTGGTGCCCAGCGAGTTCGGCAAGTCCCTCGAGGGCTTCGCGAAGATGCTCGGCGCGCCCGGCGACGACGGCGTCTTCCGCTACGAGCCGCCGAAGGAGGAGCCGCCGGCTTCGGTGCCGGAGGAGGAAGAGGAGTCGGTCAAGTCCTGGTTCGACACCTCCACCACTCCGGAGGTCGCTGAGGCGGTCCGCGCCGCCGAGGCAGTGGCGCGCAAGGAGGTGCCGAGCCCGTCGCTCGGCGGCCAGATCACGCCGCCGGAGCCGTCCAGCTGAGCTAAGTGAGTTGTTGAGGGCGTCCGCTTCCAGCGGGCGCCCTCAAGACGTTTC
The DNA here is from genome assembly GCF_053593195.1 of Saccharopolyspora sp. NPDC002376. Lineage (NCBI taxonomy): Bacteria > Bacillati > Actinomycetota > Actinomycetes > Pseudonocardiales > Pseudonocardiaceae > Saccharopolyspora > Saccharopolyspora sp. NPDC002376. The sequence continues at coordinate 44,002 of NZ_JBSFBZ010000031.1, read as the reverse complement.
CGGGGTCAGCTGCCCGTGTAGGTCCCGAAGCTCCAGATGTTGCCTTCGGGGTCGCGGACCACGAAGTCGCGTGACCCGTAGTCCTGGTCCTGGGGCTGGTAGAGGGATTCGGCGCCGGCGGCCAGGGCTCGCTCGTACAGCGCGTCGGGCTCATCGGTGACCACGTAGTTGCTCGCCGAGCCCTTCTGCTGGGCGAACGGGCTTTCCGGGTCGCAAGTGCCGATCATGATGCCGCCACCGTGCGGCCAGCGGAGTTCGGCGTGCACGATCCGGCCGTCGTCACCGGGCACGATCAGGGCTTCTTCGAAGCCGAACGCCTCGACCAGGAATCGGATGCCCGCTTTCTTGTCGAGGTAGGGGACCAGGGGCCAGATCCCGGTTCGCGTCGTGTTCGTCGCCATGGCCCGAGTATGCGTAGCCGAGGTGCGTCGCGCCTTGGATGAATGGAAGCTCCTCGGCGATCCACTGCGACGGGGCGACCCCGGTGAACTCCCGCCAGTCCCGGTTGAAGTGGGCTTGGTCGGAGTACCCGCAGGCGGCGGCGATGTCGGCGAGGCTGGCCGGGTTGCCGGCGATGAGCCGGCGTCGTGCGCTCTGGAAGCGCATCACGCGGCCGAGCAGCTTGGGGGAGAGGCCGAACTCGCGGCGGAACCGCGCACCGAGGTGCTGGCGGCTCCAGCCGACCTCATCAGCCAGAGCCGAGACGGGGACGTGTCCGTCGGTCGCGGTCATCCGCCGCCAGATCCAGCCGAGTTCGGCAGAGGGCAAAGCGGCCGGGGAGGCGAGCCGGTGGAGGGCGCCGCAGAGGAGGTCGAAGCGGTCGCTCCAGGTGCTCGCCGAACGCAGCCGCTCGGTGAGTTCGCCCGCGGCTGGGCCGAGCACATCGGACAGGTGGATGCCGGTGTCGGCGAGTTCCCCGGCGGGAACGCCCAGCAGGGCGCGGGCGCCCAGCAGGGCGCGGGCGCCCAGCGGGGTGAGGCCGAGCTGGATGCCGTGCTGGAGTTCGCCGTGCTCGACCTGCGTGTGCTTGCTGTGCAGCCCGCCGACGAGCGCGGTGTAGGAGACCTGGGGACCGGTCTCGAAGCTGACGTCCACGGTCTCGTCCAGCGCGATGATCAGCGTCAGGTTGGAGGAGGGGAGCCCGCGGTGCACGCCAGGCGCGGAGTGCACCCGATATCCGCTGATATCGCTGATCATCGCCCGCAGCTGGGGCGGCGGCGTCGACTTGACGAACTGCGACGGAGTCACGCCCCGAGGTTAGGGGGTCGGCTCCGCATCCGTGGTCGGGAAACGCGCACGACGTAGTTCAATTACATTGATTACTTCAGCGTCGAATGAAATTAACCCAACGTGACCGCAGCGAGAACGGGAAGTCCTGGATAAAACGGCTTCAGAAGGTGGAGTCGGGATCGAGGTAGGGGCCGCCGGCGATGCCGAAGGCGCGGACCGTGCCGAGCAGGTGCTCGCGCAGCCGGTACTTGGCCAGTTTCGCGTCGCCGTCCCGCAGCGCTGCCGCAACCTGGGCGTGCTGGTGGGTGATCCGGGGACGGGTGGTGTGGGTGCGGGCCATGGCGGTGATGCGCATCTGCTTGTCTCGCAGGGCGTTGTAGAGGTCCGCGACCACGGGGTTGCCCGCCGCGGCGACCAGCGTGGCGTGGAAGGCGCGGTCGGTTTCGTGCATGTCGGCGTCGCTGAGCTCGGCGGTGTCGCAGGCCGGGTGCTCGGCGAGTTGTTCGCCGACGGCGGTCATCGCGTCGTGGCCCTGCATGGCGAGCTTGTCGATGGCGAAGCTCTCCAGTGCCAGGCGGGCTTCCACCACGGCATGGGCTTCGGTGGCCGTCACCGGCACGACGAGAGCACCACGCTTGGGGTAGAGGCGCAGGAATCCTTCGGCCTGCAGGCGCAGGAAGGCCTCGCGCACCGGCGTGCGGGACATCTGCAGTGCGCTGGCCACTTCGCCCTCGGACAGCAGTTCGCCGTCCGGGTAGCTGCCGTCCAGGAGACCGGCCTTGACGTGCTGGTAGGCGCGGTCGGCGGCGGGCGCCTCGGGGCGGTTGTCCGGGGTGGGAGTGGTGGAGGACACGGTTTCGCGTGGTGTTGCGCTCGACACGAGGTCATCGTACTTCCACCCATCTTGTATCTAAGATGAATACAAGCTTTCCCCGAAAGGAGTTTCGAGTTGTCCGGCACGGTCACCGCCCCGCCTCCCGCCGAAACGCGGGCCGATCACGGCACCTCATCGCGTAAGGCGTGGTTGGTGTGGGGGATCGGCGCGATCTGCTACTGCGCGGCGCTGTTCCATCGCGCCAGCCTCGGCGTGGCCGCGCCGGAAGCGATGCAGCGCTTCGACATGGGTCCGGCGATGCTGTCGCTGTTCTCGGCGCTTCAACTGGGCATCTACCTGGTGATGCAGGTGCCGTCCGGGCTGCTGGCCGACCGGTTGGGGCCGCGGAAGGTGATCACCGGTGGCATGGTGTCGCTGGCCGCGGGGTCGGCGGTGTTCGCGGTGAGCGGCTCGATCGTCGGCGGCATCGCCGGCCGGATGCTGATCGGCTTCGGCGACGCGTTCATGTTCACCAACGTGCTGCGGCTGGCCGCGCACTGGTTCCCGCCGCACCGGTTCGGCAAGGTCGCGGCGGTCACCGGTCTGGCCGGTGGTCTGGGGCAGGTGGTCTCCACGCTGCCGCTGGGGCTGGCTCTGCACAGCATCGGCTGGGTGCCCACCTTCGCCGGGGCGGCCGTGCTGACCGCGGCGCTGGCGCTCGTCGCCGGGCTGGCGATCCGCGATCGGCCGGGCCACGCCGCGGTCTCGAGCGAACCGGCGCCGGAGCGGGAACGGATCGCGCACACGCTGCGCCACGTCGTCGCGCAGCGGGGCACCAAGCACTCCTTCTGGGTGCACTTCGTGCTGATGGCGCAGTTCGTCGCGATCACCACGCTGTGGGGTGGTCCGTGGCTGACCCAGTCGCAGGGGCACGGCCAGGCCGAGGTCGGGTCGTTGCTGCTGATCAGCGTGGTGGGCTTCATCGCGGGGTCGTGGTTCGCGGGCCAGTTCGTCTCCGGGCACCCGGTGCGGCGTGACAGGTTCAGCTTCGCGATGTCCTGCGCCGTTGCGGCGGTGTGGGCGCTGATGGTGCTCTGGCCCGGCGTGCTGCCGATGCCGCTGCTGGTGGTCGTGCTGGTGGTCATCGGCGTCGGCGGTGGTGCGGCGATGCTGGCCTTCGACGGAGCGCGGATGGCCAACGCCGAGCACCGCTCGGGGACCGCCTCGGGCGTGGTCAACATGGGCGGGTTCAGCGCGTCGGTGATGATCCAGCTGCTGGTGGGCGTGGTGTTGCAGCTCGTGTCGTTCCTGCCCGCGGCGCAGGCCTACCGCTGGGCGTTCCTGCCGGTGCTGGCGCTGGTGGCGGTGGGCACCTTCGCGCAGTGGTGGCTTCGCGACCGCAGCTCGGCGGCCTGATACCCGGGCTTCGACGCGCTCGCGGGAGCGTGGTTGAGCACCACCGGCGTGGTTGTGCGGATAGGGTCGGGTGGCGGACGTGGCCACCCGGTCGGCCAACGGCGGCCGACCCAGCGATGGAGGTTGTCCTTGACCGCAGCGCTGGAACTGCACAACTTCGTCGGCGGCGAATCCTCGCAGACCCTGGCGGGGGAGACCTTGCCGCTGGTCGACCCGAGCACGGGCGAGGAGTACGGCAGCAGTCCGCTGACCCGCTGGATGGACGTGGACGCGGCGATGTCGGTGGCGGCGTCGGCGTTCGAGTCCTGGTCGTCGACCACACCGAGGCAGCGGCAGCAGATGCTGCTGGAGGTCGCCGACGCGGTGGAGGACCGAGCCGAGGAGCTGGTGCTGGCGGAGTGCCGCAACACCGGAAAGCCCTGGTCGGTGGTCCGAGATGACGAGCTTCCGATGGCGGTGGACCTGATCCGTTTCTACGCCGGGGCGGCGCGCGTGCAGGAGGACGGGGCCGGTGGTGAGTACCAGCCGGGGATGACCTCGTTCTCCCGCCGTGAGCCGATCGGGGTGTGCGCGCAGGTCACGTCCTGGACGCATCCGCTGCTGCTGGCGGCGGCGAAGTTCGCTCCGGCGCTGGCCGTGGGCAACACCGTGGTGCTCAAGCCGGCAGAGACCACGCCGGTCAGCTCGGCGCTGCTGGCCGAGATCGCGGGAGAGCAGCTACCGCCGGGTGTGCTCAACCTGATCTGCGGTGATCGGGACAGCGGCCGCGCGATGGTGGCGCACGAGGTGCCGGGGATGTTCTCGATCACCGGCACGGTGCGCTCAGGCATGGAGGTCGCAGGTTCTGCAGCGGCCGATCTCAAGCGCGCGCACCTGCAGCTGGGCGGCAAAGCTCCAGCGGTGGTGTTCGACGACGCCGACGTGGCGCGGGCAGCTCGGAAGATCGCGGCGGCAGCGTTCGGCAACGCCGGGCAGAGCTGCACTGCGGCGAGCCGCGTGCTGGCTGGTCCGGGTGTGTACGAGGAGTTGGTGGCGGAGTTGGTGCGGTGGGCCGAGGCGATGCGTCCGGGGCCGCCGCAGGATCCGGACGCCGCGTTCGGTCCGCTGAACAGCCTCGGCCAGCTGGAGCTGGTGCAGGCGCATTTGGCCCGGCTGCCTGAACACGCGCAGGTGCTGGCCGGTGGTGGTCGCAAGGGGGAGCGGGGGTTCTTCCACGAGGCGACGGTGGTCGCCGGGGTGGAGCAGGACGACGAGCTGGTGCAGAACGAGGTCCTTGGCCCTGTGCTGACGGTGCAGCGCTTCGAGACCGAGCAGGAAGCGGTGGAGCTGGCCAACGGGGTGCGCTACGGGCTGGTGGCCAGCGTGTGGACGCGCGATCACGCGCGGGCAATGCGGGTGTCGCGAGGTCTGCAGGTGGGCACGGTGTGGATCAACACCCACCACCCGCTGGCGACGGAGATGCCGCACAGCGGCTTCAAGCATTCGGCCTCGGCCCGCGACTTCGGCCGCTACGGCCTGGAGGAGTACAGCCGGATCAAGCACGTCATGTCCGCCTGGGACGAGGACTGACCCGCTTCCCGTTTCAGTCCTCGGCGCGGGTGGCGATGGCGAGGAGGGCTGCGGCGGAGCCGGTGAGGTGGAGGCCGGCTCGCCAGACGGCGTGCAGCGGTCGGCGCAGGTCGAGGTCGGCGACCGGGATCTCGACCAGGCGGTGTTCGGTCAGGTCGGTGGCCACGGCCAGGACGCTGAGCACCGCTGGGCCGGCGCCGGCGACGACGGAGTTGCGCGCGGCGGTGGTGGAACGCAGCTCGAGCAGCGGGGACACCGGGCCGGCGCCGACCTCGGCGAGGGCGCGGTAGAGGGTTTCGCGGGTGCCGGAGCCGTGTTCGCGCACGATCAGCGGGGTGGCGGCCAGTTCGGTGGCGGTCAGCGGTCGGCGCAGCCGGGTCCATGGGTGTTCAGGTGGGGCGACGACGACCATGCGATCGCGGGTGACGAAGCGGATCGAGACGCCGTCGGGCGGGGTCGGGGATTCGATGAACCCGAGTTCGGCTTCGCCGCGGCGGACTGCTTCGGCGACTGCGACCGAGTTGGCGACGTCCAGTTCGACGTGCACGTCGGGCAGCGCGACGTGCAGTAGGCTGAGCCAGCGGGGGACCAGGTACTCGGCAATCGTCATGCTGGCTGCTACGCGCAGCGTGGCTTGCTGCTGAGCGCGTAGTGCTCGGACTCCGTTCATCAGGCCGTCGACGTGAGCGAGGACCTGTTTGGCCCAGTCGCAGACCATGACCCCGGCGGCGGTGAGCGTGCAGCCCTGGCGGGTGCGTTGCACCAGCGGTAGGCCGAGTTGGCGCTCGAGGCGGCTCAGCCGCTTGCTGGCCGAGGGCTGGCTGACCTGCAGCTCGGCCGCGGCGGCGCTGATGCTGCCGAGCTCGCCGACCAGCACGAGCAGTCGCAGCGACTCAGGATCGGGCGGGGTCATTCCTCAAGGGTAGGTACCTACGTGGCGATTTCCGCGCTGAGGGTCGCTTCGATGCTGGTTGGACATTCCATTCGGTTATGACGTCCTGTGTAGATCACGGCTACTGCGCGGCGCCGCTGGCGGCGAACCTTGTAGCCGTGACGAAGACATTGAATCCTCCGCGAGCAGGTCTGGCGGCGTTGTGGCCGGGACTAGTCGTGACGGCCGTGGCGATCGTGGTGTCGATGGCGATCACGGGCTTGATCCCGGCGGTCAGTGCGCTGACGGTGGCGGTGGTGCTGGGCATCGTGGCGGGCAACGTGCCGTGGTTCCCAGCGTCGGCGCGGGCCGGAGTCGCCTGGTCGACGAAGAAGCTGCTGCGCAGCGGCGTGGTGCTGCTGGGGCTGCAGCTGTCGGTGACGGAGGTGCTGGGGCTGGGTGCGGGCACCGTGGTGGCGGTGCTGCTGATCGTGTCGTTGACCTTCGTGGGCACGTTGTTACTCGGTCGGCTGCTGGGGATCTCGCGGGGCCTGTCCATGCTGGTGGCGACCGGGTTCTCGATCTGCGGGGCGTCGGCGGTGGCGGCGATGGAAAGCGTGGTCGAGCGCGACGACGAGGACGTGGCCACCAGCGTGGCGATGGTGACGGTGTTCGGGACGATCTCGATGCTCGCGCTGCCGGCGCTGTTCGCGGGCATGGGGCTCTCGGCCGAGCAGGCCGGGCGGATCGCCGGGGGCACCGTGCACGAGGTGGCGCAGGTGGTCGCAGCGGCCTCGCCGGCGGGTGCAGCGGCGGTGGCGATCGCGGTGGTGGTCAAGCTCAGCCGGGTGGTGCTGCTGGCGCCGATGGTGGCGCTGGTCAGCCTGCTCGAACGGCGACGCCACACCGGTGACGGCAAACGCCCGCCGATTATGCCGCTGTTCGTGCTCGGCTTCCTGGTCGCGGTGGCGGTGCGGAGCACCGGCGTGCTGCCGGAGGCGGTGCTCGACGGAGCCAAGCAGCTGACGACGGTGCTGCTGACCGGCGCGCTGTTCGCCCTCGGGTTCGGCGTCCGAATCAAGGCGCTGCTGCGCAACGGCCCCAAGGCCTTCGTCCTCGGTGCCTGCTCGACGCTGCTGGTGACGGCTCTCGGCGTCGTCACCACGCTGACCCTGACATGAACGAAAGGCGCCTTCGCGATCGAAGGCGCCTTTCAGCTTGCTCGACAACATTGCCTCACGGGGGAGTGGGGCGCTGCCAGGGGCGGGCCTGCTCGAACGCGCGGGCTGCGCGCAGGATGGTCGCGTCGGCGTGGCGCGGACCGACGATCTGCAGCCCGATCGGCAGCCCGTCACCGGTCTGTCCACAAGGGATGCTGACGGCGGGCTGCTGGGTCATGTTGAACGGATAGGTGAACGGCGTCCAGCTCGTCCAACGAGATTCGGTGGAACCCGGCGGCACCTCGCAGCCCGCTTCGAACGGCGGGATCGGCACGGTCGGCGTCAGCAGCAGGTCGTAGGTCTGGTGGAACGCACCCATGCGTTGCCCGAGCAGCATGCGCGTGTTGGTGGCCTCCAGGTAGTCCTGAGCCGAGTAGGTCAGCCCCTGCTGGCAGATCTCGTGCAGACCCGGGTCGAGCAGTTCGCGCTGCCCGGCGGTGAGGTGCTCGATCGACTTGGCCGCCCCGGCGAACCACAGGACGTGGAAGTCCGCCACGGGATCGATGATCCCCGGATCGACTTGTTCCACCACGGCACCGAGTTCTTCGAAAACCCGCGCGGCATCGGTGACGGCCCGGGCGATCTCCGGGTGCACTTCGGTGTCGAAACCCAGGTCGAGGCTCACCGCGATGCGCATCCCGCGCACACCGGATTCCAGACCGTCCACGAAGGACGCGGCGGGCGGTTCCAGCGCGGACCAGTCGCGGACGTCGGGTTCGGAGAGCACGTCGAGCATCAGCGCGGTCTCGGTGACGGTGGTGGTCATCGGCCCGGCGTGCGCGAGTGTTCCGTAGGGGCTGGCGGGGTAGTGGGGGATGCGGCCGTAGGTGGCCTTGAGCGCGACGATTCCGCAGAACGAAGCGGGGATGCGCACGGATCCGCCGCCGTCGGTGCCGATGGCCAGCGGCGCCATGCCCAGCGCAACGGCCGCGGCAGCACCGCCGCTGGACCCACCGGCGGTGAGCGCGGGGTTCCACGGGTTGCGGGTGATGCCGGCCAGCGGGCTGTCGGTGACGCCCTTCCACGCCAGCTCCGGGGTAGTGGTCTTGCCGACGAACACGGCGTTGTGCTCGCGCAGCCGGGCCACGGTCGGTGCGTCGACGTTCCACTGCTGGTCGGGGTTGACCGTGCGGGAACCGCGCAGCGTCGGCCAGCCCTCGGTGAGGAAGATGTCCTTGATCGAGGTCGGCACCCCGTCCAGCCGCCCCGCGGGTTCACCGCGCTGCCAGCGCTGTTCGGAGGCGCGGGCCTGCTGCACCGCCCGATCGCGATCGACCAGGCAGTAGGCGTTGACAGCCGGATCGGCCTCGGTGATGCGCTGCAGGACGGCCTCGGTGGCTTCCACCGGGGACAGCTGGCCGCTGGCGTAGGCGGCGAGCAGTTCGGGAGCCGTGAGGTCGGCGGGCTGGGTGTCGGCCAATTCAGTTCTCCGTTCCGCTGATGTATCCCCGCTGCTTGTCCACGACGTTGCTCAGCTGCGCACCCTCGGCGTAGGCGCGCAGGTTGGTGATGAACAGGTCGACGAGCTCGTCGACCCAGCCGACGGTGTCGCCGGACATGTGCGGGGAGATGAGCACGTTGGGCATCTCCCACAGCGGCGAACTCTCCGACAGTGGCTCGGCTTCGAAGACGTCGAGCGCGGCGCCGGCGAGTTGGCCGGACTGCAGCGCGGCGACGAGGTCGCTCTCCACGACCAGCTCACCGCGGCCGACATTGATCAGCCGCGCGCTGGGGCGGCAGTGGGCGAGGGTTTCGGCGTCCACCAGCCCCTTGGTCTGCTCGGTCAGCGGCGCGGCCAGCACGACGTAGTCGAAAGCGCCGATGACGTGCGGCAAGTCGCTGGAGGCGTGCACGTCGCCGAAGTCCGAGTCTTCGGAGCGGCCGGTCCGCCCGGCTCCGGAGACGCGCATGCCCGCTGCGGTGAGCTGACGGGCGATGGCCCGCCCGATCGGCCCGGTACCCACCACCAGCGCGCTCTTGCCCGCGATGCGTTCGGTGACGCGGTGCTGCCACTGCTTGCGGTCCTGCAGTCGCAGCGTGGTGTGCATGTCCTTGGCGAAGGTGAGCACGGTGCCCAGGACGTACTCGGCCATGGGGCGGTCGAAGACGCCGCGGGAGTTGGTCAGCACGACCTCGGAGTTGCGCAGCTCGGGGAACAGCAGGCGGTCCACCCCGGCACTGGAGGCGTGGATCCAGCGCAGCGCATTGGCGTGCGGCCAGGCTTCGGGGATCGCCCCAGAGCGGAAGTCCCAGACGAACAGCACGTCCGCGCCGGCCACCGCGGTGGGCAGCTCCTCGGCTTCGGCGTAGCGGAGTTCGGCGCAAGTGCTGATGCGCTCGAGCTCTGCGGGCGGAGTGCCGCCGTGCAGGGCCACGACGGTGGTAGTGCGGTTGATCATGTGCCGACCTTATGGCTTGTCGGAACCGGTCGCCGGTTGCGACGCGGTGCGGGGTGGCGCGTCAACGCTGAATTTCCCGCCCCAGCCTGGGAAAACACACACGGCCGGAGGCATTGACACGCTAGGAAGCTCTCGTAGGATTGTCAACAATCCACGGGTATCCTCGGCCGACGAGGTGATTCCACCCGACCCGGTCACCGGGCGCGGTGGGGCCGGAGGAGATGAGTCAACAGGTCCCCACTCCTTGCGAACGGAAGATCGCTATGCCCAGGTACCTGTCCATCACGCTGGAAAAGCGCGGCGTGTCCTGCGTGGCCGAACTGCTGGACAAGGACGCGCCCCGGACCTGCGAGGCGGTGTGGCAAGCGCTCCCGCAGGTCGGGCCGGTGCACCACGCCAAGTACGCGCGCAACGAGATCTACACGATGGTGCCGCGGTTCGCCGCTGACGAGCCCGGCCAGGAGAACCCCACGGTTACCCCGATTCCCGGCGATCTCGTCTACTTCTCCTTCCCCGGCGGCATGCTCGACCGCGCGTTCAAGGAGGAGAAGAACATCCACGAGCTGCCGGGCGTGATCGACCTGGCGATCTTCTACGGACGAAACAACCTGCTGCTCAACGGAGACGTCGGCTGGGTGCCGGGCAACGTCTACGCCACCATCGTCGAGGGCCTGGACCGGATGGCCGAGGCGTGCAACGACGTCTGGCGCTCGGGCAGCATCGGCGAAACCTTGCGCTACGACCGCTACGAGAGTTGACGGGAGCGCCGACATGCCGCCTGACTTCCTCGGTGCGGTGCCTGGCCCGCAGCCGCAGCGCGGCGTGGGCGTGATCGCTCCGTTCGACCTGGCGCTGGACCGCGAGTTGTGGCGGTGGACCCCAGCGGAGGTGTCGCTGTACCTGACGCGCACCGCGTTCGTGCCGGTGCCGGTGACCGTCGAGCAGGCCAACCTCGTCTCCGACGAGGCGGCGGTGCACGGTGCGACCCGCGACCTGCTGACCCCGGAGCCGGAGGTGGTGGCCTACGCCTGCACCTCCGGCAGCTTCGTCAACGGCGCCACCGGCGAGCGCACGCTCATCGAGGTGATGCGGCAGGCTGGCGCCCCAGCCGCGGTGACCGCCTCAGGTGCGCTGGTGCAAGCCCTGCAGCTGCTGGGCATCGGTCGGATCGCGGTGGCCACGCCCTACGTGGCTACCGTGACCGACCGGCTGCACGACTTCCTCTACGAGTACGGCATCGAGGTGGTGGCCAGCATGGGGTTGGGGCTGCTCGGCCAGATCTGGAAGGTCGACTACCGGCAGGTGGTGGAGATCGTGCGCTCGGCCGATCGGCCCCAAGCCGAGGCGATGTTCATCAGCTGCACCAACCTGCCCACCTACGACATCATCGGCCCGCTCGAGCAGGAGCTGGGCAAGCCGGTGCTGACCGCGAACCAGGTCACCATCTGGGCCGCGCTCCGCGCGATGGGGCTGCACGCGGTAGCGCCCGAGCAGCGATTGATGCAGGCAGTGGACGTGCCTGCCGCGTAAAGATCGAATCACGGCCACATGTCCGCGGCGAACCGTGCGGTAACATTGTCAACAATCGACCGGTCGCCTGAAGGTTCGCGGCGGTGGCAATCCGACGTCGACGAAGGATGGAGCACCCGGTGCCGCACACCGCAGGAATTCTCTACCCCGGCTACAGCGCCGAAGACGACTACCCCACCCTCGAACGCCTGCTCGGCGATGACGTCCGCCTGCCGCTGGTGCACACCCTCATGCGCGAGGACGCCCACCGGGTGGACGCGCTGCTGGACATCGGCTCGGAAGAGGTGCTGGCCGAAGGTGCCCGCGAGCTGCTGGGCCACGGCGTGCAGTCGGTGATCTGGGCGTGCACCTCGGGCAGCTTCGTCTTCGGCCGGCAGGGCGCGCGGGATCAGGTGGAGAAGCTGCAGGCCGTCACCGGCCTGCCCACCTCCAGCACCTCCTTCGCGTTCGTGCACGCCGCGGCGCGGCTGGGGCTGCGGCGGGTCGCGGTGGCCGCGACCTACCCGGCTGATGTGGCCGCGAAGTTCGTGGAGTTCCTGCAGGCCGCTGAGCTGGAGGTGGTGCGGCTGTCCAGCCGGGGCATCATCACCGCCGCCGAGGTGGGCACGCTCGGGCGCGATGAGGTGCTGGCCTTCGCCGCGGCCAACGACGACGACCGGGCCGATGCGCTGCTGATGCCCGACACCGCGCTGCACACCGCGGCGTGGCTGGACGAGCTGGAGGAGGAGCTGGGTAAGCCAGTGCTCACCGCCAACCAGGTCAGCGCCTGGGAGGCGCTGCGGCTGGCAGGGGCTCAGCAGGCGCACGACGGATTGGGAGAGCTGTTCCGCAGGGAGCAGCCGGGGAGCGCAGTGACTCCCCGGATTGAGGAGATGGTGTCAGGTGCTCGGGACCGACGAGCGGAACCAGCAGCCGGGTGAGTTAGAGCCGGTGCAGCGCAAGTCGACAGCGGCGATCGTGGCCGATCAGCTGCGCGCGGCGATCATGTACGGATCGCTGCCACCTGGCGGCCAGTTGGGCGAAGCCGAGCTGGCCGCCAGGCTGGGCGTCAGCCGGGGACCGCTGCGGGAGGCGATGCAGCGGCTGGTCGCCGAAGGACTGCTGCGCAGCGAGCCGCACCGCGGGTTGTTCGTGATGGACCTCGACGCCGAGGACGTCCAGGACATCTACCTGGCGCGGCTGGCGGTGGAGCGGGCGGCGTGCGAGCAGATCGTGCGCCACCACCGGGTGGAGGCGGTGGCGGAGCTGACCGCCGCGCAGAGCCGGATGGTCGCGGCTGCGGGCAAAGGCGACCCGATAGAGCTGGCCGACGCTGACCAGGAGTTTCACGAGACGCTGGTGCGCGTCTCGGGCAGCGCGCGACTGCAGCGCATGGCGCAGACCCTGCTGGTGGAGAAGCGGATTTGCCTGACCGCGCTGCAGGACAAGTACCACGCGGACGTCCAGGCGCTGGTCGACGAGCACAAGGGCCTGGTGGACGCCATCGAGGACGGCGACGAGAAGCTCCTCCTCGAGCGCCTCGAAGCCCACATGACCGATGCCCTGGACCGCCTCAACGGCTCCATGGCGAGCTGACCGGACGCTGAACGAATTCGGCGGAGCCCTCAAACGCTGAGGGCCCCGCCGAACTTCTTGGGATCACAGACCGCCCATGGCGATGTACTTGGTCTCCAGGAACTCGTCGATGCCGACCTTGCCGCCTTCACGGCCCAGGCCGGAGTGCTTGACCCCGCCGAAGGGGGCCGCTGGGTTGGACACGATGCCCTGGTTGAGGCCGACCATGCCGCTCTCCAGCGCCTCCGACACCCGCAGCGCGCGCTGCACGTCCCGCGTGTAGAGGTAGCTGACCAGGCCGTACTCGGTGTCGTTGGCCCGTGCGATGACGTCTTGCTCGTCGGTGAAGGTGGTGATCGGCGCGACCGGCCCGAAGATCTCCTCCCGGCTCATCCGCGCCTCCAGCGGCACGTTGGCCAGCACGGTGGGCTGGTAGAAGTAGCCGTCGCCGTCCGCGGCCGAACCACCGGTGACGACCTCGGCGCCGCGCTGCACGGCGTCGCCGACCAGATCGGCGACCTTGCCCAGCTGGGTGCCGTCGATCAGCGGCCCCACCTGCACGTCCTCGGCGACGCCGCGACCCACCTGCATCGCTGCCATCCGCTCGGCGAGCCGCCGGGAGAACTCCCCGGCGACGTCGGCGTGCACGTAGAACCGGTTAGCCGCCGTGCACGCCTCGCCGCCGTTGCGCATCTTGGCCAGGATCGCTCCGTCGACCGCGGCGTCGAGGTCGGCGTCGGCGAAGACCAGGAACGGCGCGTTGCCGCCCAGCTCCATCGACACCCGCAGCACCTGGTCAGCGGACTGCTCGATGAGCTTGCGGCCCACCGCGGTCGAGCCGGTGAACGACAGCTTGCGGGCCCGGCCGTCGCGGATCATCGGCTCCATCAGCTGGCCGGCGTTGCGCGAAGTGACCACGTTGACCACGCCGTCGGGCAGCCCGGCCTCCTGCAGGATCTCGGCGAGCGCCAGCATCGACAGCGGGGTCTGGTGGGCGGGCTTGATCACCGAGGTGCAGCCCGCGGCGATGGCCGGACCGATCTTGCGGGTGCCCATCGCCATCGGGAAGTTCCACGGGGTGATCAGCAGCGCCGGACCGACCGGCTGGCGCATCACCAGGAACCGGCCGGCCCCGTTGGGGGCCACCGCGTAGTCGCCGCCGATGCGCACCGCTTCCTCGGCGAACCAGCGGAAGAACTCCGCGGCGTAAGTGATCTCGGCGCGCGACTCGGTCAGCGGCTTGCCCATCTCGAGGGTCATCAGCAGCGCCAGGTCCTCGTGCCGGGACATGATCAGCTCGTAGGCCCGGCGCAGGATCTCCCCGCGTTCGCGCGGCGGGTGCTTGGCCCAGCTCGGCTGCGCCTCGCTCGCGGCGGTGAGCGCTGCCAGGCCGTCCTCGGGGGAGGCGTCGGCCACCGAGCACAGCACCCGGCCGGTCGAGGGGTCCTCCACTTCGTAGCTGCGGCCGGCGTCGGCCGGGCGCCACTTGCCGCCGATGAGCAGCTGCTTGGGAGCGGCGTCGACGACGGTGGCCTCTCGGGGGTGCTGTTGGACGGAAATGGTCATGGCACGCCTTCCGGCTCGAAAGTGGACAGCGACGCTCGGTAATGGTTGCATAACACGCGAGATTGTCGACAATCCTACATTTTCACAACGCTTGGAGTCGATCATGGCTGAGCTCTCGCCAGCGCTCAAGCAGGCCACGCCGGTCCTGGCCGCCCGCGGCGAAGGGATTTACCTCTACGACGAGCAGGACCGGCGGTACCTGGACTTCACCGCCGGCATCGGGGTCACCAGCACCGGGCACTGCCACCCGCGCGTGGTCGAGGCGGCCCAGCGCCAGGTGGGCACCCTGATCCACGGCCAGTACACGACAGTCATGCACCGCCCGCTGCTCGAACTCACCGAACGGCTCGGTGAAGTCCTGCCAACGGGTCTGGACCGGCTGTTCTACGTCAACTCCGGCAGCGAGGCCGTCGAGGCCGCGGTGCGGCTGGCGCGGCAGGCCACCGGACGGCAGAACATCGTGGCCTTCCAGGGCGGCTTCCACGGCCGCACGATGGGCGCCGGGGCGCTGACCAGCTCCGGCACGAAGGTGCGCGCCGGGATCGGCCCGATGATGCCCGGCGTGGCGTTCACCCCGTTCCCCGAGCCCTACCGGCACCGCTGCAGCGAGGCCGATGCCGTGCGCTACGCGCTAGCGGAGTTCGACCAGCTCTTGGTCACCGTCAGCTCCCCGCGCGACACCGCGGCGATCATCATCGAACCGGTCCTGGGCGAGGGCGGCTACCTGCCCGCACCACCGGAGTTCCTCACCGGCCTGCGCGAACGCGCCGACCGCCACGGGATCCTGCTCATCGTCGACGAGGTGCAGACCGGCGTTGGGCGCACCGGCCGGTTCTGGGGCCACGACCACGCCGGGATCCGCCCCGACATCCTGATCACCGCCAAGGGCCTGGCCAGCGGATTCCCGCTGTCGGCCATCGCGGCACCGGACGAGCTGATGAGCCGGGCGTGGCCGGGCTCGCAGGGCGGCACCTACGGCGGCAACGCGGTGGCCGCCGCCGCGGCGATCGCCACCCTGGACGTGGTGCGCGAGGAGAAGCTCGTGGAGAACGCCGCCGAACAGGGCCAGCGGCTGCGCGACGGGCTGCGCGGCGTTGCCTCGAACCACCCGGTGATCGGCGAGGTGCGCGGCCTCGGCCTGATGGTGGCCAACGAGTTCACCAGCGGCGACGGCACGCCAGACCCCGCCACGGCGGCTCGGGCGCACGCGGCCGCCGCCGAACGTGGACTGCTGCTGCTGACCTGCGGTCCGCACGGCAACGTGGTGCGGATGATCCCGCCGCTGATCGTCACCGCCGACCAGGTCGACGAAGCCGTCGGGCTCTGGGGCGAGGCGGTCGCTGCGGCCGTCGCCGGCTGACCAGCGGCGTCGGTGATGGGTGTGAGCTGCGACTCGCGCCCACCACCAGCCGAAACACCGGCGCTCTGGTCACCGTTCGATAGCGGGGGCTGCCCCGCGGCCGGTCGTCTGGAATGCTGCACGCCAACGATCGAGTGCGCGGGACGCCCGCATTGAACCGACGCAGGTGTGAGCATGAGCGACTGGTCGGCTGGGCAACAGCCGAGAGGCCGGAGGCCGCAGGGCGGCGGCAGGTACGACTACTACGGCGGGAGCAGTAGACCGGACGGACCGCCGCCAGGCCGACGTCCTCCGCCTCCTCCGCCACCGCGGCGGAACCCCCGGCCGCCGATGGACGAACCACCACGTCGCCGCCCACCGCGGAAGGAGAAGCGGTGGGGACGGCGCATCGGCATCACGCTGGTCGTGCTGTTGCTGCTGCTGGGCGGCCTGGTGATCTACTTCGACAGCACGCTGCAGCGCACCGCAGCCCTGGACTTCGAGGGCCAGGCGCCTGACTCCGCGGGCACCAACTGGCTGCTGGTGGGCTCCGACAGCCGCGAAGGCCTCGACGACGCGCAGCGCGAGCAGCTCTCCGCCGGTGACGCCGGTGGGCGCCGCACCGACACCATGATGCTGGTGCACATTCCCAGCGGTGGCGGCCAGCCGGCGATGATCAGCCTGCCCCGCGACTCGTACGTGCCCATTCCCGGTCACGGCAAGACCAAGCTCAACGCTGCCTTCTCCTTCGGCGGCCCGCAGCTGCTGTCGCAGACCGTGGAGCAGGCCACCGGGGTGCACATCGACCACTACGCCGAGATCGGCTTCGGAGGGTTCGCCGACCTGGTCGACGCCGTCGGTGGCGTGGACATGTGTCTGGACCAGCCGATGAACGACGACATGGCCAACGTCCACCTGCAGGCCGGCTGCCAGACGCTGGACGGCCCGAACGCGCTGGGCTTCGTCCGGGCTCGTTACTCGCTCCAGGGCGGTGACCTCGAGCGGGCGGAGAACCAGCGCAAGCTGCTGGGCGCACTGGTCAAGCAGGCCACCAGCCCGGCCACACTGCTCAACCCGTTCCGGCTGTTCCCGCTGGCCTCGGGTGCGAGCAAGACGTTCCTGGTCAACGACAGCGACCACCTGTGGCACCTGGCCTCGCTGGCGATGGCGCTCGGCGACATCAGCGGCGGCGAGGGCGTGACCACCAGCGTGCCGTTCGGTCGTTTCGGACGGGACTCCAACGGAGGCTCGGTCATCGTCTGGGACTCTGACGGTGCCTCGCGGATGTTCGACGCGATCGCCAAGGATCAGCCGATCCCGCCGGACCTGCTCGAGAAGTAGTGACCGGACACGATGTGGCCCGCCCCCGGAACTTCGGGAGCGGGCCACATCGCCGTTGGGAGGGACGATCAGGAGGCGAAACGCTGCAACTGCTTGGTGTTTCCGTTGAAGCTGTCCTGCCCACCAGGCAGCTGACCTCGGTCGCTGTACTGCCAGATGCTCTGGAAGTCCCACCCGGCGGGCAGATCACCGATCTGCGGGCCGTAGCGGGCGATCCACAGCGGATTGTTCTCGGCGAAGTCGGGGTTGGCTCCGGTGCAGCCGTTCCACCATCGGGTGGTGGTGTAGATGACCGGGAAGCGCCCGGTGCGATGGTGGTAGGTGTTGGAGAAGTCGGCGATCCAGACCGACATCGCATGCGGATCGAGCCCGTAGCAGGGATCGCCGTACGGGTTGGTCTCGATGTCCAGGGCACCCGGCAAGGTCCGACCACCGTCGTTCCAACCGCCGCCGTTGTCCACGAAGAAGTTGGCCTGCTGGGCGCCGTTGGAGCGATCGGGCAGTCCGAAGTGGTAGGCGCCGCGGACCATGCCGACCGCGTGCGAACCGTCGTACTGCTGGTTGAAGCTGCCGCTGCGGAACCCGGTACCTTCGGTGGCCTTGACGTAGGCGAACCGGGCGCCGCCGGCCCACGCGGCCGGCCAGTCCACATCGCCCTGGTGACCGCTGACGTCCATTCCGGACAGCGCGCCTGCGGGCAGTTGTGGAGGTGCACCACTGCGGGAGCCGGGGAGGCTGTAACCCGCCCAGGCACCGTTGGGATCATGCGGATCGAGCATCGGGGCACTTCTGGTGTTCTCCGGTGCGGCGTGGGCGACACCGGTGGACAAGGTGGCCGCGGTGACCAACGCGGCCAGTAGGGCAGGTGTCCTACGTGGACGGCTGGGGAACCGGAAACGCCGGGGGCTCTTACCGAACGAACATCGCACTGAACTCGCCTCCTCACCGACACGGAACTCGTCGTCGAGCGGAGCCGGGCCGTTGGACCGGCGGGGACATGCGGATCTTCTGGCGATCGAGAGAATAGCGCGGGGTGGTGGGCACCGCTGGGCACCGACTCGCCGATTGTTCTGGTTTGCCCTGTTCCGGTGTCCACTGTGGTGTTCGGGTGACGGATATCTCCCGATTGGAGAATCCCGGTGTGGTCGGGTACGCCATGGGCATGGCACAACGAGCGGGTGGCCCTCGATCGGGTCGGCACGGGTACCGGCGGCGGCCGGACGATCGCGAATTCGCCGGTGGTGATCGCGGGGACGAGCAGGCGCTTCGGCAGGAACTGCGGGCGATGCACGGCGCCAGCTACGGCCGCTACAAGTCGCTGCGCGGCCGCTGGTCCTTCGGCGGGTTCACCCTGGAGGTCCAGCGGGTGCAGCCCGATCCCTTCGCGCCTGCCAGCCGCTGCGAAGTCCGGGTCGCCGAACCGGTGGCCGGATTCCCCGCGGAGTTGTGGCGCGAGCCGGTGCGCGCCCGGGCCTTGGCCGGATACCTGGTGCGGGCCGCGGACCGGCGGCTGCGCGACAGCAGACTGCGGGTCGATGCCGGGCGTCAGCAGGTGCTGGACCGCTCCGCCTGCCAGGTCGTCGATGGGGAAGTTCTGCTGCGGTTGGGCATCGACCTGCCGGGGCGGGGCCGGACCATCGACGGCCGACAGGCTGAGCGCGCATTGTGCGATGAGCTGCCGGACGTCGTCGAGGCGGCGCTGCGGTGGGCCACGGCCGACCAGGCGCGGGTGCGGGAGTTCGTCGAGTCGGTGGAGGACACCGACGCGTTGCGGCGGCAGCTGCCGGAACTGGGGCTGATCGCTTTCGTGGCCGACGGCGCGATGCTGCCCCGGCGCAGCGGAGTCGACGATCGCCCGTTGACCGACGGAGTGCCCTTCGACTCGCCGGAGTCCATGCGGGTGTCGGTGGAGCTGCCCAACCGGGGGACGGTGACCGGGATGGGTGTGCCCGAGGGGATCACGCTGATCGTCGGTGGCGGCTTCCACGGCAAGTCGACGCTGCTGCGGGCGCTGGAGTTCGGCGTCTACGACCACGTTCCCGGGGACGGCCGGGAACTGGTGGCGTGCCGGGAGGACACGGTGAAGGTGCGCGCCGAGGACGGGCGGCGGGTGCACCGGGTGGACGTCAGCCCGTTCGTCAGCCACCTGCCCACCGGCTCGGACACCGCCGACTTCTCCACCGACAACGCCTCGGGCTCGACCTCGCAGGCCGCCGCGATCGTGGAGGCGGTGGAGTCCGGTGCCAAGGTCTTGCTGGTGGACGAGGACACCGCAGCCACCAACCTGATGATCCGCGATGCCCGCATGCAGGCGCTAGTGGCCAAGTCCGCCGAGCCGCTGACACCGTTCGTGGACCTGATCCGGCCGCTGCACGCCGCCCACGGGGTGTCCACCGTGCTGGTGATGGGCGGGTCGGGGGACTACATGGACGTCGCCGACCAGGTGCTGATGCTGGACTCCTACCACGCGCGCGACGTCACCGACCGCGCCAAGCAGCTGGCCGCCCAGCCCACCGGCCGCCGTTCCGAGGCCGAGTCCTTCCCGCCGGTGCGCCATCGCGTGGTGGATCCGCGCTCGATCCCGACCGACCGGCCCAAGGTCCGTGCTCGCGGCGTGGACGCTCTGACGCTGGGGGAGTCCACTGTGGAGCTGCGCGGAGTTGAGCAGGTGGTCGACCCCGCGCAGGTGACCGGAATCGGCTTGGCGCTGGTCAGCTGCGCGCGGCGCGGAGTCCTGGACGGTAGGCGGACGGTGGCCGAGGTGCTGGAGGCCTTCGCTGCCGACGTCACCGAGCGCGGAGTGGCCGCGGTCGACGAGCGCTATGTCGGGGACTTCGCGGTGCCACGGCCCTTCGAACTGGCAGCAGCGCTGAACCGGCTGCGGGTCCTGAAGATCTCCAGCTTCCGCACCTGATCCCGCTCAAGCCTTCACACCGCTCTGCGCTGTGCCGTCTCCGCTCGTGCGCTGGTGCTACGGCGTGCTCCAACCTGCTGCGCGGGCTTTGCCTGGGGGCGTTGGGCGGGCATCATCGAGATGAGGGGTTTGCCGGATTGCTGCTGCGTGCAGGAGCGCGGCGGACGGGAGGCGAGCGATGCCTCGCATGGGATTCCCGGAACGAACCACCACCGGCTACACCGACCGGCGGCACGCCGGAAGAGTGCTGGCCCAGCGGATGAGCGGCCTGGAACTGGTCGATCCCGTCGTGCTCGGGCTGGCCCGCGGCGGAGTTCCGGTCGCCGCGGAGGTCGCGCGGGCGCTCGACGCGCCGCTGCGGGTGTGCGTGGCGCGCAAGATCGGCGCACCGAGCCAGCCGGAGCTGGCCGTGGGGGCGGTGACTGCCCACGGTCCGGTCAGCTACGACCCGCACCTGGTGCGCTCGTTCCACTTGGACGAGCAGACGCTGCAGGCGGCCTGCGAGCGCGAACGCGCGGAGGCCCGCCGGCGGGAGGGGCTGTTTCAACGTGGTGAGGCGTTGTCGCTGACCGGCAGGGACGTGGTGCTGGTCGACGACGGTCTGGCCACCGGCGCGACGGCCAGGGCAGCGGTGCGGATGCTGCGCGAATCCGAGCCTCGCAACATCGTGCTCGCGGTTCCGGTGGGCTCGCCTGACGCGGTGGCAGTGCTGCGCAAGGAAGCGGACGTGGTGATCTGCGTGCTCCAGCCGGTGGGCTTCGCCGCGGTGGGGCAGTGGTACCGCGACTTCAGGGCGACCACGGACGAGGAGATCCACGACATCCTCACCGAGTTCGACTGAGTCCCTGCTGGTCAGGGGCGGTGTTGATCCAGGCCTGCAGTAGTTGATTCCATCTATGGATTCAGTGCCAAATGAAATAAACTACTCTGCAGGCCCGAAGCCATCCAAGTGCACTATCAAGAACGTTTTGATCAAGGCAGGGGAGGGCGGTCGACAGCAGCCGTGGTCGTGCCGTCGTCTGCGACGGCCTTGCTGGTGCGAGGAAGCGGCGGAGCCTCTGGGGGAAGGTCGGAGTAGGGGAGCCGGCGGATCGAGCCGCTCGTCCTTTGGCTTCAGGGGAGGGGCGCCGGCGAGCGCCGCACAGTGGCTCAGCCGAGGAGGGGGCGATCCCCGGAGGACCTTGTTCCGGCTGCTCCGGGGCTGTGCGGCCAGTGGACGAAACAGGATGTTCGGCCAGCAAGTTCAATAGTCTCATTGGTTTCAGTGTTGATCAAAATTAATCCTGCGGATCACTCGTCACCAAGATCCGCCCAGACGCGATAACCTCGGCTGCACCTGCTCCTGCGTTGCGGAGGTCTGGGGATCGGGTGGTTCGCCGCCACCGGTTGGGGGGCTTCGGGCGCGTCGGGGTGGAGTTGGGAATTGGTTTCGGGTTGATTGGGTCGCTATGACTTCCGCTGGACATTCCGAGAGCACGCCGTCGCAGGCGGGCAAGCACACGCCACCGCGGCGGTCTGGGACGAGACGGGGCGAGGAATCCGGCGAGCAGGGGTACTCCGCGGAGGTCGCCTGGCAGGTGGGCGAGGCGACCGTGGCGCTGGGCGAGCGGTTGCGGGATCCGTCGGTGCCGCACAACGTGCCGGAGATCGAGAAGGTCATGCGTGGGTTCTCGTTGACGGTGGAGGGCATGTCGGCCGGGGTCGGTGGGGTCACCGAGTGGTTGCGGGCGGCGGGGCACGTCGGCCCGCTGTCGGGGCACGCGAGCGTGATGGCGGAGCGGTTGTCGCACATCGGCAAGGAGCTGACCCGGTTGGCCGAAGCGATCGAGCAGGCGCAGCAGCAGGCGAGCTGAATCGGGGCGGTCCGGCGCAGCGGGGTGGGCGTGCTCGGCGGTGCCGGGCTGCTCAGTATGTTGGTGCTTGCATCGCGGCTGCGGTGATCGAGTTGTGCTGGTGCGCCGCTCTCCGGTGTTGGGGGTGCGCGGGCGGGGCCGGTGCGTGTGGGTGTGGAGGTGGCCCCTGTGGTTCGCGGCAGTGCTGAAGATTCCTCTGCCGCCTTCGATTCGCTGTTCAGCGAGGTGTTCTCGGGGTCGGACGGGGCGACCGCCGCGGAACGTTCGCTGACTTTGGGCTCGTTGCTGGACGATCAGGCGCACGAGGTGGTGTCGAAGGCTGTTCGGGCCACTGTGGACTGGGGCAGTCGGGAGTTGGACAGCACGCACTTGTTGTGGGCGGTGACGCAGGTTCCGGCAACTGCTGAGCTGTTGGTGTCCTCCGGGGTTCGGGTGGAGGAGCTGGCCGCTGCGGTGCGTTCGGCGGTGGTCGGTCAGGAGGTCTCGGGTGCGGGGCGCCCGGTGTTGTCGTCGGCGGCGCGGCGGGCGTTGTTGGGCGCGTACCAGCAGGCGCTGGGCGAGGGTGCTGATGTGGTCGGGGCGCGGCACGTGGTGCTGGGGCTGGCGGCGGATGCGGATTCGGTGGCGGGTCGGGCGTTGGCGCGTGCGATCGAGTTGGGTGATCGGGGCGGGGCTGGGTCGGTGTTGAGCGTGACGCCGCGGTTGGACGAGTTCGGGTTGGACCTGACCGAGTTGGCGCGTGCTGGCCGGTTGGATCCGGTGGTGGGCCGGGATGCAGAGATCGAGCAGGCGATCGAGGTTTTGGGGCGTCGGTCGAAGAACAATCCGGTGTTCGTGGGTGATCCGGGTGTGGGCAAGACGGCGATCGTGGAGGGGTTGGCCCGTCGGATCGTCGAGGGTGCGGTGCCGTGGTCGTTGGCCGATGTTCGGGTGGTGTCGCTGGATCTGGCTGGGATGGTGGCCGGGGCGAAGTACCGAGGTGAGTTCGAGCAGCGGTTCCGGGACGTGATGGCGGAGATCCGCGCGAATCGGGACAGCGTGCTGGTGTTCATCGACGAGGTGCACAGCATCGTGGGTGCTGGTGCCGGTGAGGGGTCGATG
This sequence comes from Saccharopolyspora sp. NPDC002376, assembly GCF_053593195.1. Classification (NCBI taxonomy): domain Bacteria; kingdom Bacillati; phylum Actinomycetota; class Actinomycetes; order Pseudonocardiales; family Pseudonocardiaceae; genus Saccharopolyspora; species Saccharopolyspora sp. NPDC002376. The sequence goes on along the minus strand of NZ_JBSFBZ010000031.1, from coordinate 21,285 downwards.
GATGCGGGCACGATGCTCAAGCCGGCGTTGGCGCGCGGTGAGGTGCGGTTGATCGGCGCGACGACGGTGGAGGAGTACCGGCGGCACGTGGAGAAGGATCCGGCGTTGGAGCGCCGGTTCGCGCCGATCACGGTGGGGGAGCCGTCGGTGGCCGAGACCATCGTGGTGTTGGAGGGGTTGCGGGAGCGGTATCAGCGGCATCACCGGGTGCGGATCGATGATTCGGCGTTGTCGGCGGCGGCGGAGTTGTCGCAGCGCTACATCGCGGATCGGTTCTTGCCGGACAAGGCGGTGGATCTGCTGGATCAGGCGTGTTCGCGAGTGCGGTTGCGGCGTGGTGGTGAGGTGCGGGAGTCGGCGGTGTTCGAGCCGACGGTGGTGGTTGATGACGTGGCTGATGTGGTGGCGTCGCGGACCGGGATTCCGGTGGCGGATGTCAGTGCTGAGGATGTGGAGCGGTTGTTGGGGTTGGAGGAGCAGCTGCGGTCGCGGGTGGTGGGTCAGGACGCGGCGGTGGCGTCGGTTGCTGAGGCGGTGCGTCGGGCGCGGGCGGGGTTGGCGGATCCGGATCGGCCGATCGGGAGTTTTTTGTTCTTGGGGCCCACGGGTGTGGGCAAGACGGAGTTGGCGCGGGCGTTGGCGCATGCGTTGTTCGGTGATGTGCAGCGGTTGTTGCGGTTGGACATGGGCGAGTTCCAGGAGAAGCACACGGTGTCGCGGTTGGTGGGGGCGCCGCCGGGTTATGTGGGTTATGGGGAGGCTGGTCAGTTGACCGATCGGGTGCGGCGGCAGCCGTATTCGGTGGTGTTGTTGGACGAGGTGGAGAAGGCGCATCCGGATGTGTTCAACACGTTGTTGCAGGTGTTGGATGCGGGGCGGTTGACGGATTCGCAGGGTCGGTTGGTGGATTTCCGCAACGTGGTGGTGATCATGACCTCGAACATCGGGGCGGATCGGATCGTGGATGCGGGGGCTGATGCGGGTGAGACCGCGTTGGTCGTGTTGGAGGAGTTGCGGTCGTTCTTCCGGCCGGAGTTCATCAATCGGATTGATGACGTGGTGGTGTTCCGGCCGTTGCCGGGTGCGCAGTTGCGGCGGATCGCGTCGTTGTTGTTGGAGCGCACTGCGGGGCAGTTGTCGGTGAAGGGTGTCCGGTTGGTGGTGTCGGATGAGGCGTTGGATTGGTTGGTGGAGCTGGGGTATCAGCCGGAGTTCGGTGCGCGTCCGTTGCGTCGGGTGATTGCGCGGGAGTTGGACAACCGGTTGGCGTCGATGGTGTTGGGTGGTTCGGTGTCGGCGGGGGATCAGGTGTCGGTGGATGTGGTGGACGGGGATTTGTCGTTGGTGGTGTCGACGGTGTGGGAGCCGGTGTCGGGTGGTCGGCATGCGGCTCCGAGTGAGTCGGTGGAGGTTGTGCGGCAGCCGGTTGAGCGGCACAGCGCGTTGGAGTGAGCGAAGGCCCGCCGTCACGGTGTGTGTTCGGCGGGCCTGACGCTTTTGGGGTGTGAGTGTCCTCGGGTGGGGTTTGTGGACTGCCGGTGGTGGTGGGTCGATCGGGGTTGTCACACGAACGTGGTGAGCCTTGTTGGGCTGGCTGGTGGCTCTTACGGTGGGGATTGCGGTTGAGCAGCCGCTACGGCGTGCCTGTTGCGCGAGTGCAGCGGCGAGTTCTGAGTCCGTGGTCGTGGTCTAACCGCCGATACGCGAAATTCAGGGGGAGGTAGCGTGATCGTCTCCAGATCCGGTATGCGTGCGGCCGTGTGGGCCGGGAGTGGTCCGGCGATCGTGGCGCCGAGGGAGCCGGTTGATCCGGTGGTCGGGCACGGTGGGTGTTCGTCGGCGTTGCGGTTGGCGGTGGAATGGCCGGCACCGGGTGTCGTGGTGGTGCGCATCGGTGGTGAGATCGATCTGGCCACGGTGCCGAGGTTGACGGAGTTGATCCGGCAGCGGTTGACCGCGGCGTCGTTGCGGAGCATGGTGCTGGATCTGTCGGAGGTGTCGTTCGCCAGCAGTGCTGCGGTGGAGTTGTTGTTGCACGTGCAGCGGCGTGCGGAGCACCGCGGGGTGGGGTTGTGGGTGGTTCCCGGTGGTGGGGCGATGTTGCGGTTGTTGGTGGTGACCGGGTTGCGAGAGCGGTTCGTGTGCCGGGATTCGGCTGCGGAGGCGGTCAGCGAGGCGCGCAGTTGATGGTGCAGCGGGTGCCGGCTGCGAGGTGGTCGGCTAGGGGGGCCCAGGTTCCGTCGGAGTTGTAGGGGCCCCAGCTGCCGGGGTCGTTGGACCAGTACCACCAGCCTGCGCCGGTTTGTCGGGCTTCGGTCAGGACGTCGTCGACGTAGTCCAGTGCGCCGGGTTTGGTGGCGTCGAGGCCGAATTCGCCGATGACCATGGGCATGCCGAGTCGGCGTGCGGTGGCGGTGTTGTCGGCGAACCACTTGTGCACGGTTTCGCGGGTGATGGCTTTGGTGATGCCGGTGTAGCTCTGTCCGCTGTCGAGCAGGAGCGGGTACAGGTGCGGGGCGTAGGCGAGGCGGGGTTCACCGGGGCGCGGGTCGCTGAGTTCGGGCAGTGATGAGGGGTGCAGGGCTTGGTTGACGCCGAGGGCTTGGGGTTCGACGAAGATCCAGTGGTTGGTGTCTACTTCGCGGATGCCGTTGATGGTGCGCTGGTAGAGCGGGCCGAGCAGGGTCTGTTCGAAGATGGGCCAGGGTGCGCTGCCGCCCCAGGGTTCGTTGAACAGGTCGAAGCCCAGGACGCGGTCGTCGGTGGCGAAGCGCTCGGCGACGTGGCGCCAGGAGCCGATGAAGTGCTCGGCGAGTTCGGGGTGTTGGCCGGTGGTTCCCCAGAAGTGGTCGAAGGCGCGCATGACGCCGAGTTGCAGGTAGGTCAGGGGCCAGGGGTCTTGGATGCTGGCGGGTAGTCCGTCGAAGTGGCTGGCCCAGGCGGGGGCGCCGTCGTTGCGGCTGGCGTTGGTGACCGCTGGGCCCCAGAGGTCTTGGTGCATGTCGAGGACGACGTGCATGCCTGCCTGGTCGTAGGCGTCGATGCGTTGGGTGATGTCGTCGAGGTAGGTCTCGTCGTAGTGGCCGGGTTCGGGTTCCACTTTGGACCAGAAGATGAGCAGTCGGACGGAGTTGGAGCCGATCTTGGTGGCTTCGGCGGTGATGTCGTCCGGGGTGGTCCAGGGCATGGCGTCGGGGGAGTCTTTGGAGCTGTTGGCGTTGTTGAAGCCGTGCGGGGTGAATGGGGTGCCGTCGAGATCGGTGAGGGGGCGGGTGGTCTCGGCGGCGTGGGCTGCGGGGTTGGCCGCGGTGAGGGTGAGGGCGAGTGCGGCCAGGGTGGTGGTCCAGCGCCGGAGGGTCATGGTCGGGGACGGTAATGGAGCCACCACAGAATGTGAAGATGATTCACAACTGGTTGAGCCGGTCAGAGCAACCACGCCGCGGCCACCGGGCCGACCAGCAAATCCTCCGGGAGCCGAAGCAGCAGAACCGCCGCGCGGATTCGAATGACGCACAACGCATCCGCTTCGTGTCATGAACGAGCCACCAACTCCCATCTGGTGGTCGTCAACAGCGAGCGGAAAGGCCGATGAACCCACCGCACGACGCCAGCACCACGGCCACCCACCGGCCTGCTTCGGTGATCATCACCGACGAGGGCTATGTCTCTCGCGCGTTCGACCAGGTCCCGGCCGAGTGCAGCACCTGACGGGTCGAAGGCGGCCAACGACACCCTTGAAAGTTTCCGTGACCAGTAGAAACACGACGGAAGCCGATCGGCGTCGCCGGGGTTCGCGGCGCCTCCGCCTCGGCCTACGGCCGTCAACCCGTCGCGAGCCGGTCGTCTAGGCTTTTGGGCATGCCGGACACGCAGTACGAAGACCTGCTCCGCCACGTGCTCGAGACAGGCGCCCGCAAGGACGACCGCACCGGAACGGGCACCCGGTCGATCTTCGGCCACCAGCTGCGCTACCGGCTCTCCGACGGCTTCCCGCTGATCACCACCAAGAAGGTCCACTTCCGCTCGATCGCCTACGAACTGCTGTGGTTCCTGCGCGGCGACTCCAACAACACCTGGCTGCAGGAGCACGGCGTCACCATCTGGGACGAGTGGGCCGGACCCGACGGTGACCTCGGCCCGATCTACGGCGTGCAGTGGCGCTCGTGGCCCACCCCGGACGGCGGGCACATCGACCAGATCAGCGATGTGCTGCGCACGCTGCGCGAGAACCCCGACTCCCGGCGGATCATCGTCTCGGCCTGGAACGTCGGCGAGATCCCGCAGATGGCGCTGCCGCCGTGCCACGCGTTCTTCCAGTTCTACGTCGCCGACGGCAAGCTGTCCTGCCAGCTCTACCAGCGCAGCGCGGACCTGTTCCTCGGTGTGCCGTTCAACATCGCCAGCTACGCGCTGCTGACGCACATGATCGCCCAGCAGGTCGGCCTCGAGGTCGGGGACTTCATCTGGACCGGCGGCGACTGCCACATCTACGACAACCACGAGCAGCAGGTCCGCAAGCAGCTCGAGCGCGACGCGCGGCCGTTCCCGACGCTGGAGCTCAAGCCGGCCGAGAGCCTGTTCGACTACACCTACGAGCACTTCGCGATCGAAGGCTACGACCCGCACCCCGGCATCAAGGCACCGGTGGCAGTGTGATCGGGCTGATCTGGGCGCAGTCGACCGACGGAGTCATCGGCCGCGACGGCACCATGCCCTGGCACCTGCCCGAAGACCTCAAGCACTTCCGGCAGGTCACCTCCGGCGCGACCGTGCTCATGGGCCGGCGCACGTGGGAGTCGCTGCCGCCGCAGTTCCGGCCGCTGCCGGGCCGACGCAACCTCGTGCTCTCCCGCACCCCGCAAGAAGGCGCCGAAACCTTCACCGACCTGCCGCAAGCCCTGGCCGCGGTCACCGGTGACGTGTGGGTGATGGGTGGCGCGGCGGTGTACCGAGCGGCGCTGCCGATCGCGGACAAGATCGTGGTCACCGAGATCCGCGAGCACTTCGACGGCGACACCTACGCCCCGGAAGTCGGCCGGGAACCGGACTCCGTCGGGCAGTGGCAGGAATCGACCACCGGACTGCACTACCGCTTCCTGACCTGGGGCTGACACCAGCGACCGAGCCGAGGAATGAGGAATTCAGCCGCGGCTGCCGAGCGGCAGAACACCTGTCGTCCTGGGGTGATCCGTGGAACGCGGCTGCCCGCCTCCCTGGTGGCAGGCGGGCAGCCGGATTGCGTCAGGCCACGGCCTTTCTGGCCGCATCAGTGGCCGAGCGCAGCGAATCGACGAGCAGGTCCCGGTACTTCCCGGCCGTCGCGGTGTCCCCGGCGGCGATCGCGTCATCGATCGCCGACAGCGGTTGCACCGCATAACCGGTGTACAGGCCCGGCGCGTAGACCATGTGCTTGAACCAGTCGCGGCCGGGCAGGCCCTCCTGCTGGGTCAACGCGCGTTCCTGGGCGATCAGCGCCTCGTTGATCGCCTCGGCGCGATCACCGTTGGCGCCGAGGGCTTGGCCTTCCAACCGCTTGGCCGCCGCCTTCCACTCCCGAGCCGCGGCATAGGCGGGGGAGAGGTCGACGACCTGCTGACCGGCCTGCTTGCCGTCCAGATCTCGCAGATGGCCGTCGACCGCGGTCGCGTAGTCCGAGTAGACCATCGGCGCGACCTCCGAACCGGCCATGCGCAACGCGAAAGTGCCCGCGTACGCGGCGGAAGCCTCGTGGTACCGGTAACCCGGATCGAGGAATTCGCGCATCATGTGCAGATCGTCGTAGGCGCTGTGGTACTCACCGCTCGGGGTCGACGTGCCGAAATCGGCCGAGGCGATGCCGAGGTGGTCCAGAAACGCCGTGTAGTCCGACCCGCTGCCCAACCGCTCCGGCACCGGTTTCTGCTGGCCCGACGACTGCTGCCAGTTCCGGTACAGCGTGCCGTGCTCGGGATCGCTGACGTCCTTGGCGATGTCGGTCAGCACCCCGTCGAGCGCCGGAACCGAGCCGGCGGAGAAGTTCTTGCCGCCGCCCGCACCGTCCATGTTCAGGTACACCGTGGCGTTCTTCAGCAGGTCGGCGCGGTGCTGCTCGACCCACTCGGTGGAGCCGAGCAAGCCGTACTCCTCACCGTCCCAGCCGGCCAGCACGATGGTGCGATCCGGCTGCCAACCGCGCTTCTGCATCTCCGACATCGCGCGGGCGGCTTCCATCACGGTGGTCCACCCGGCCACGTCGTCCTTGGTGCCGTAGGTCCACGAGTCGAAGTGCGCGCCGAGCACCACCTTCTGCTCCGGGTGCTTGGCGCCGGGGATCTCCACGATCACGTCGTTGACCGGCGTCTGCTCGTAGTCGATGTCCAGGTCGAGGTTGACCTCGGTCGGCCCCGGGCCCACCCGGTACTCCATGTCCAGGCCGCCCTGCCACTCCTTCGGCGCCACCGGTCCCTGCAAGGCGGCCAGCAGGTGCTGGGCCTGGCCGTAGGAGATCGGCGTGGTCGGCACCGTCGTCATGTTCTCGGCTTCGGAGGGATCCAGGCGCTGAGCGTCCGGTGTGGACGGTTCGCCGGGCGTGAGCGGGTCGCCCGGGTATTGGAAGATGTACTGCACGCTGCCGCGCTGGATGCCGTCGGCGTTGCGCCACGGACCGTCGGGGTAGACCGGGCCCTTGGTGAATCCGTCGTCGGCGGGGTCGGAGTAGATGATCACGCCTGCGGCGCCGTGCTCTTCGGCGGCCTTCGACTTCACGCCGCGGAAGCTCTGGCCGTACCTGGCCAGCACGATCTTGCCGCGCACGTCGACGCCCATCTCGGCGAGCTTGGCGTAGTCGTCGGGCAGTCCGTAGTTGACGTAGACGACGTCGGAGGTGACGTCTCCGGGCGGCGAGTAGGCGTTGTAGCCGACGACGACGTCGTCGAAGTTCTCCTGCCAGGGGAAGGGTGGTTCCTTGACTTCCAGTTCCCGCCGCTCGGGACCGGTCATGGTCACCGAGATGTTCTTCGGGCTCGAAGAGTAGACGTCGTAGCTCTCCATCCTCGGCTTCAAGCCCCATTCGGTGAGCTTGTCCATCGAGTACTGCGCTCGGCGCGCGGAGCCGGGGGTGCCGACCATGCCTGGATAGGTCGACATCTCCTCGCTCAGCTTCGCCGCGCTGTCGGCGCTGACTTCCTGTTGCAACGCACGCTCCCAAACCCGCAGGTCGTCCGGTGGTGCTGCGGACGACGTCTGCGCGGTGATCCCGGCGACGAGCGCGGCGGCCAGAGCCGCCGAACCGAGACGCCACGCGCGGCGTCGGAGCGGTGTGTGCTGGGACATTCGTCCTCCTGATGCCACGGCATGCAGTTAGCAAGACGAAAGGTACAAAGGCGAACGACACCGCACAACGACCACCACCCGTTTGTCACCAGCGGCGCGGATTTCCGGTATTGGCGGGAGATTCCTGCGCTGCGGAACCGTCACCGTGACGGTTCCGCAGCGCACTCAGGCAGGTAGCTTCGCGTCGACGATGAAGCTGATCTCGACAAGCTGGCCGGGGAAGGTCAGCTCCTTGATGCCGAGGACCGTGCTGACCGGGCGGTGGTCACCGAAGTACGCCCGGTTTCCCTTCACCACCGCCTCAGCGTGCTGTTGCAGGTTCACCACGTAGAGGGTTTGCGAAATGATCTGATTTCGGGTGACGCCGTAGTGGTTCAGGACCGCGTCGGTGCTGAGGTAGGTCTGCTCGACTTGCGCGGCGAAATCATCGGCGTGGACGAACTCGCCCGCCGCGTCGAACGAGACCTGCCCGGAGATGTGGATCAGATCTCCGGAGCGGATCGCCTGCGAGTAGCCGAAGTCGCTCTCGGCCGGCACGCCGTGGTTGAAGGCATCAATGGTGGTCAACGCTGCTCGCCCTTCACTCTCTTGTGGTTACTCGGGAACTGTAGGAGAGTGAGCGCTGACCTGGAAGAACGCACTTTTCGGTAACTGAGGAACCTCATGGTGACCAAGCATCAGCTCGCAGGCCTGCCCGAGGACGCGGATCTGCGGCGCGCGGACTCCCTGGCGCGGGAGATCTTCTCCGACGTCGCCAACAAGTGGGCGTTGCTGATCATCGAAGCGCTCGGCGAACGCACCCTGCGCTTCAGCGAGCTGCGTGCGGAAGTCGAGGGCATCAGCCACAAGATGCTCACCCAGAACCTGCGCATGCTCGAACGCAACGGCCTGGTCGAACGCACCGTGCACCCCACCGTCCCGCCGAAGGTCGAGTACACCCTCACCGAACCGGGCCGGGGCCTGCTCGCCACGGTCGACGCCATCTGCGGCTGGACCCACCACTACCTCGACCACATCGAGCAAGCACGCCACCGCTTCGACGACTGACCGATCACGCCGGAGCGGTCGCGAACCGCATCCCGATGCCGAGGGTGCTGCGGGCCGGCAGCACGCCAGAACCGGCCGCGCCAACCGCGCCAGCGTGGCGACCTCGCCCCGAGCGAGCGTCACGGACCGGAGGCGAATTCGTCGGTCCGGCGCTCGACCGAGGCTCGAACCTCACGGCCCTGGACGGTGGCCTGCCCGGACTCATCGATCCAGCCGCATCGCCGGAGGCGTTCGTGCGCGGCGGCCCACTGCTCATCGCTCCAGCCCCGACTGGCGAACACCTCCGGCGATGCGGCACCGACCGAGGCGAAGGAGACCAGGGACTCGACCGGGTCGATGTCGTGGTCCCGCAATGCGGGGTCGCCGTAGTATCGGCGGAATTTCGGGCGGATATGACGTAGTGGGCTGGCAGGGAACGGGTTTCGCGTTCATGGTGCGGGGTCGGGTGGTTGGTGCTTGGCTTGGCTGCCGATGAGGGTTGATCGGCGTGCTGGAGGTTGGGGTTCCTGCGCGGGATGGCCGCGGATCGCCTCGATATGTCGGTGTTGTCCGCCGAGCGGCGCCGGTTCCTGGCCACGATGGGCCGCCGCCTGACCCCGCAGGCTTTGGAGCGGCGAGAGCCACAGCGCCGGTACCCGATCTTGTTGACGGTGCTGGCGCAGTCGGCCACCGACGTCCTCGACGAAGTTGTCCCGTTGTTCGATCAGGCGATCTCGGCGAAGTTCGGCCAAGCGGAGCGGCGCATGCAGCATGAGCTGGCCGAGCGCGGCAAATCCGGTGAGGACCGCCAAGTCCTGCTGGACGAGCTACTGGCCATCGTCGTCGATCCGCAGATCGCTGATGAGGAGATCGGCGGACTGATTCGCGGCGAGCGCATCGGGTGGGATCGGTTGCGGGCGGCGATCGCGCAGGCCAAACCGCGGCTTCCGCGTGATCACGGGCATCTGGCCGCGCTGGATTCGTCGTACAACTATCTGCGGCAGTTCACCCCGGCGGTGTTGTCCGCGGTGCGGTTCGCTGGCGGCACCGCGGCGACCGAACTGCTGCTCGCGGTGGACATGCTGCGGGAGCTGAACGCGACCGGCCGCCGCAAGGCGTTCGACGAGGCACCGGCCGGATTCGTGCCGGCCAAGTGGCGCGGCTATCTTGAGGAGGCCCGAAAGTCCGGCAGTGCCACCGCGTACCGGCACTATTGGGAGTTGTGTGTGCTGCTGGGGCTGCGTGACGATTGCGTAGCGGAGACGTGTACGTGCCGGGCTCGCGCCGCTACGCCGATCCGGCCGCCTACCTGCTCACCACCGACCAATGGGCCCCGCAGCGTGCCGAGTTCTGCCGCCTGGTCGGCAAACCCGCCGACCAGGCGAGGGGTTGGCCACGGTGATCGACGAGCTGCACGACGCGGTCGGCGAGCTGGAGGCAGTGCTGTCCGGCGGGGACGGCCCGGTGCGCGTGGACGAGACCGGGGATCTGGTGATCTCGCTGCTGACAGCCGAAGACGTGCCCGCGGAGGCGATTTCGCTCAAGGCCGAGCTGACCGAGATGCTGCCGTTCGCGCCGATCGTGTCGCTTACGGGCTCGCCGTCGACCAGATGCGCAGAGCCGGACGCCGGATCGACGACGATGTGCTGGCACATATCAGCCCGGCGCACAGCGAGAACATCAACTTCTTCGGCGCGATAGAGGTCGACATCGATGCCGAGCTGGACCAGCTAGGGCCCACCGGGTACCGGCCGCTGCGTGTCCGTGACACCCTGTTCTGATCGCAGCTGCCACCACGTTCGTTCGACCTGCTTTGCCTCGCCGCCTCGCCATCCGAGTCAGCTGGTGGACAGTTTGGTGCCAAAGTCGACCTTGACGGTGTGGATGCGCCAGCCGTCGCTGGTCCGCAGGTAGGTCATGTCGGTGCTCATGTAGACCGCGCGCGGATCGCCGGCCATCACCGAGGTCACCCACATCAGCCAGTGTCCTGTCGCGGTCTCGCCGTCGAGGACGATGATCGGGTTCACGAAGGCGTGCATCGAGAACTCCACGACCGAGGTAGCGGCGGGCAACTCGGCGAGGATCGCGTCGATACCGACGGTCACCTCGCCTTCATGGCTCTCCCAGCTCGCATCGGTGGCGAAAACTTGGGCGACGGCGTCGAGATCGACGGTCTTGCCCTTCCAGCCCTTGTTGATGGCGTCGGCGTAGCGCGCGGTCAGATCGCGGATCGCCTCGAGATCTTCCAGTCGCTGAATTCGCTGTTGAAGTGTGGCATTCATAGCGATCACCTCAATTTTCGGCGGAGTCGGCGCGGGTGGCCGCGGCGAGGGAGGTCAGGACCCGGGTCAGTTCCCGGGCGGGATCGTGTGGCGCGACGCGGGTCCGCCAGGCGATGTAGCCGTCGGGCCGGATCAGTGTGGCGCCGGTGGACTCGATGCCGTAGGCGTGCTCGAACGCCTCGTGGTCGTCGAACTCGACGTCGGTTCCGGCCTGCTGGAAATCGACTCCGATGCCCAGCTGCGCGGTCACCTGGGCGGCTGCGGCGGCCCAACGCTCATCGGCTGAGAGCAGGACCCAGTCGCGTTCGATCAGATCGAGCGTGGAGCGCTTGTCGTCGCCGATGCGCACCCACTGGTGCGGGGCACGGGTACCGGGCTGACCCGCCCACTGCTCGGGGAGTTGCGCCGGCGCCAAGGACGCGTCCGCACCCAGCACCGCAGCCGAGCGGTACAGCTGCCCCAACTCGATGGCCGAATCGTCGAGCACGGGGGTATCAGGGGTATCGACCTTCAAGAAGGCCTTGTAGTCGGCGCGAGCGAACAGTTGATCGTGACGCAGGTCCGCAGTCGGGCGGCGCTCGGCGTCGTAGGTGTCCAGCAGCCGCGGATCCGACTCGCCCGAGAGCACCGCGGCCAGTTTCCAGGCCAGGTTGTGCACATCGTCGATGCCGGTGTTGGCGCCGTACCCGCCGCGGTTGGGCGGCAGTTGGTGCGCTGCGTCACCGGCGAGGAAGATTCGTCCCTGCGAGAAGCGGTCGGCGATCAGACCGGCCAGCTTCCACCGGCCGGTGGTGATGAGTTCGATGGGGATATCGGTACGGCCGATCGCGCGCTGCACCAGTTCGATCTGCTGGGCGGGGGTGCGTTCGACGTCATCGGAGAGCATCATCACCCACCGGCCATCGGAGTAGGTGGTCAAGAACGCCGTGAAGTCGGGCTGCTCGATCTCGAACTGGACCACGCCGTGCTGCAGGTATTCCTCGAGGGGGCCGCGGAACAAGATGCTGCGCTGCACCGACAGCGGGCCGACGCCGTGACGCTCGATCCCCAGGTCGGTGCGCACCGGGCTGTCTGCGCCGTCGGCGGCCACCACATAGCGGGCGCGCAGAGCGTACTCGTGGCCGTCGTCACGGCGACGCAGCGTCGCGGTGACTCCGTCGTTGTCCTGGGCAAAGTGCAGCAGTTCGGTGCCCAGGCGCAAGTCGGCACCGAACTCGCGAGCTCGCTCACGCAGCAGCGGTTCGAGTTTGTCCTGGGTGATCGCGATCGCGTGGACCGGTGACTGGTCGGCGCCGTAGGAGCCCTTGCCGCCGGGGCTCCAGGGATATTCCTCCAACCAGGTGCCGCTGAGGCTCTCCACCCGGGCGCGCCGCGGCGGTTTCATGCCTTGCAGTGAGGTGGGCACCTCGACGCCGGTCTGACGGAAGTGCTCGATGGTGCGGGTGGTGAAACCGATCGCCCGGGGGTGCGGCGAGCTGCCGTAGTGCTTGTCGACCACCACGACGGGCACGCCCTGCCAGGACAGGAAAACCGCCGCGGACAGTCCGACGAGGCTTCCGCCGACGATGAGGACCGGTGTCTGTTCGAGTTCGTTGACGCTCATTTCGATCATCCCTTCCGAGAGCTCGGTATACCCACTCGAGGAAAACACAACTGACTAACAAACAACACAAGCGACTTACATTTCTAATTCACTTGCGTTCTCTGGTAGCATGGGTGCATGCCCCCTGAACCATCCGGACGCCGCGCCCGCAAGAACTCCCAGACCCGCCGCGCCCTCGCGGACGCGGCCGAACAGCTGTTTCTGGAGAAGGGCTACGACCAGGTCAGCGTGAAAGAGATCGCCGACGCGGTCGACATCTCGGTGCCGACGATGTTTCGCCACGTTCCCGACGGCAAAGAGGCCATGATGTTCGACGACGGTGTCGAACGTCTCGAGAGCCTGCTGACCGCGGTCACCCAGCGCCCGGCCGGACAGTCACTGATGGCGGCACTGCGCGAGTTCCTGCTGGGGCGGGGGCTGTTCCTCATCGATCCGAGCCTGGAGATCCGCCGCCGCACCGACCTGATCACGAGCACCCCCGCATTGCGCGAATACTCGCGCCGATTGTGGATCCGGTGCGAGACGCCCTTGGCCGCTGCGATCGCCGCCGAATTGGGCAGGCCACCCGAGGACATCACCGCTCGCGCCATCGCACGCTACGTCCTCGAGATTCCTCAATTCGTCGCCGGCGAGCCCGATCCCCGCGCCGCCCTGGATGCGATCTTCGCCTTTCTGGAACACGGCGTGCACGGCATCAGCTGACTTCGGCCACCATGAACACCTCACCCGGACATATGACCTGCCACGCCGCCCGCCGCAACGGCAGCGCCGCCATCACCGCCTCGTCGGCCTTCAGCGGTCGCGGCTCCGGTGCGGGATCAGACTCGGCCGCCAGCCCTGTGGCACACCTGCGTCAATCGCGCCGCCACACCGACCTCGGCCCTACTTGAGGCCAGCAGAGTGGCAAGGCGATCGGCCAGCACCTCGCATTCGGACCAATCCGTCATCCGCGATGTTCCTCTTCCCAGCGTCGAAAGCTGATGGCCAAGTCGCGTCACCGCAAGGCCGAGAACCTGCGCCGCTACTTCAAACCATCTCCCCAGGCGATGCGCGAACTGACCAACCTCATCGGCCCCGGAGCCCCCGCACCCACTAACCAGCGGTTACGCCATATCCGCCCGAAATTCGGCCGATACTACGGCGACCCCAATGCCGAGAGGTGACCGTCGCCGCGGTGCTCGCGCAGGATCGTCGTGGCCTGCCACAACGCGAGCAGCGGCTCATCGGGCCAGGGCAGTGCAGCGTTGGCCGCCGTCAGCACACGGCCCAAGACCTCCGCGCAGGGCTCCCGGACGGCCTGGACGACGCTGCTGCCGCGCGTGCCGCGCTCGCGGCCTGGTCGCTCGCGCACGGCTTCGCCACGCTCACCCTCGCCCGAACCCTCCCACCTGCAGTGCTCGAGCGCGATGCCGCCGAGGCGTTCCGCGAGATCGCCGACCTGCTCTCCGTGCGGGAGTCAGGGGCCTAGGGGCAGCAGGGCGTCGGCGATGGTGGTCTGCATGTCGCTGAGCTCGGTCGCGCCGTCTCCGACCTCCCACAGGCAGTTCTGCAGCACTCGCGCCAACGACCACCCCACCGCCTGCTGCTGGTCCAGACCCAGCACGTCGGTGAGGATCGCGAAACGTCGCCGCAGCGCCGCGGGGAGATCACCGGTGGCCACCATCTGCTCCCAGCGGTTGTCCAGCGCGGGCAGCAGATCGAATCCCGGGTCGCCGATCAGCGGCTGAGGGTCGATGGCCAGCCACGGTTCGCGGCCGCCGGCCAGGACGTTGTCGTAGTGCAGATCCCAGTGCAGCAAGCGGTCACCGGGCTCGGCGAGCAGCTCGGAGACGACATCGGCACACCTGCGCAGCAAACCGGCCTGCTCGTCAGCTAGTCGCGCGCACGCTTGCGGGGTCTCGCGCACCATCGCGGCAGCAATATCGGCCAGGTGCCGCACACCGGGTGGAGCGGGAACGGTGTGCAGGCGGGCCAGCAGTTCTGCGATGACGCGCACCGCGGCATCGTCATCGTCCACACTCGACAGTGCCACCGGGCCCAGCCGCTCCAGCACCATGCTGCCCGAATCCGGATCGTGCTCGAGCAACCGCACCGCGCCCGCACCGTCCCACGCCCGCAACCCCACCGGCTCACCCACGGTGTCGGAGTTGACGGGCTGCAACTTCAGCACCGCCGCGCTCCCATCGGAGCGCAGCACCGGCAGCACCAACGCCACCATCCCGTGCTGGGGCGCACCATCGACACGCAGATCCCACGCTGCCAGCTGCTGCTGGGCCAACGCGGGCAAGTCGGTCAGCCAGCTGCCCTCACCGAACATTTCACGGTGGGTGGCGGCGTACTCGGCCGGAACCACCACAGCAGAATCACGCACAGAACAACTCCTTCGTCACCGGGAACAGGATGCGGGTGGCGAAGAAGCAGGGGTGGGGCGCGGATGCGTCAAAGCATGCCGCCACCCTAGCCGAGACCGAGGGGTCAGCGGCCCTGCCAGCGAGGTGGGGTCTTGTCCAAGAATGCGCGCACCCCGTGCTGGAAGTCCTGGCTGCCGAACACGGTGCGCACCAGATCATCCCCCTCGGGCAGGTTCGCCAACCGCAACCGCCGCACCGCCTCCTTCGCCGCCCACATCGTCAAGGGCGCGTGCTCGGCCAAGCGCGCGGCGATGCCGGCCACGGTGGCATCCAGCTCCTCGACCTCGCAGACCTCGGTGAGGAAACCAGCAGCGTGCGCCTCGGCGGCGTCGAACAGCCGGGCGCGCAGCAGCATGTCCTTGGTACGCGCGGGACCGAGGTGGAACACCAGCATCGAGTAGGTGTTCATCGCCAGGCAGTTGCCTAGGGTGCGGGCCACGGGAACCCCGAAGCGCCCCGTCGTGGTCGACACCCGCAGGTCGCACGCCGCGGCCAACGCGATCCCCGCCCCGACGCAGTAGCCCGAGATCGCCGCGATCGTGGGCACCCGCACCGCCTCGAGCTGCTCCAGCACGGCTTCCATGCGCTGCTCGTAGGCCAGGCCGTCCTTGCCGCTGCTGAACTCGGTGAACTGGGCGATGTCGGTGCCGGCCACGAACGCCTCTTCACCTGCGCCGCGCAACACCAGCACACGGATGTCGGGATCCTCCTCGGCGGTGCGGCAGGCGGCCACCAGCCCCTCGTACATCGCCCAGCTCATGGCGTTGCGCTGCGCGGGACGGTTGAACACCACCTGCAGCACTGCACCGTCACGACTGGTGATCAGCTGGTCAGACATGGGTTTCCTCTCCGGATTCGGTGCGCAAGCGCCGCACCAGTGCGGGACCGATGAGCAGCAGCACGGCGGCGGCGAGGATGCTCACCGCGATCGGTTTGGTCGCCAACAACCACAGATTGCCGTCCAGCAACGCCGAGGACTGCACGAGCGCTTTCTCCAACAGCCCTCCGATGACCACCCCGACCACCAGCGGCGCCATCGGCAGGTCGAAGCGCTTCATGCCGTAGCCGATAACGCCGAAGATCAGCACCAGCCACACGCTGAAGAGGTTGTTGTCGATGGCGTAGGCGCCCACGAAGCTGGTGAACAGGATCAGCGGGTAGAGGTAGCCGTAGGGGATGCGCAGCAACTGCGCGAACACCGGCGCCAACGGCAGGTTGAGCATCAGCAGGAACACGTTGCCGATGAAGAACGACACCAACAACCCCCACACCAGGTCGGGTTGTTCCTCGAACAGCAGCGGCCCGGGCTGAATGCCATAGACCGTCAACGCCCCCAACAGCACCGCAGTGGTCGCGCCACCGGGGATGCCGAGGGTGAGGGTCGGGATGAAGTTGGCGTTGGCCGCGGCGTTGTTGGCGCTTTCCGGGGCTGCGACACCTTGGATCGCGCCGTGCCCGAACTGCGCGGAGTTGCGCGACACCCGCCGCTCCAGCCCGTAGGCCATGAATGACGCCAAGGTCGATCCGGCGCCGGGCAAGATACCCAGTCCGAAGCCGATCGCGCTGCCGCGCGTGATGGCCCCGGCGGAATCGCGGATGTCGCGGCGGCGGATCACCAGGTCGCGGAAACCCGCGCGGATCGGACGGGCGGCACCGACCTGGATCTGGTGCAGCACCTCACCCACCGCGAACAACCCGATCACCACCTCGATGTAGGGGATGCCCGAGAGCAGTTCGATGCTGCCGAAGGTGTAGCGGGCCTGACCCGTCCCGGCGTCGATGCCCACGCACGCCAACAGCACTCCGGCGCAGGCCATCGCCGCGGCGCGCAGCTTCGACCCGATCGCCAGCACCACCATGGTCACCAGCGCTAGCACCATCACCGCCAGGTTCTCCGGCGGCCCGAACTGCAACGCCACCGACGCCAACGGCGGCGCCACCGCGGCCAGCAGCACCAGCGAGGCGATCGCGGCCACGAACGACCCGATCGCCGCGATCGCCAACGCCGCACCGGCACGGCCCTGGCGAGCCATCTGATATCCGTCCAATGTGGTCACCACGCTGGCGGCCTCACCCGGGGTGGACAGCAGCACCGAGGTGATCGTGCCGCCGTACTGGGACCCGTAGTAGATGCCGGCCAGCATGATCAGCGCCGTCACCGGCTCCACGGTCAGCGTCAGCGGGATCAGGATCGCCACCCCGGTGCTGGACCCCAACCCGGGCAGCAACCCGATGACGGTGCCCAGCAGCACCCCGACGAAGCACCACAGCAGGTTCACCGGGGTCAACGCCGTGGACGCACCCAGCAGCAGGTTGTCGAGCAACGCGATCACCTCCGCAACGGCTAGAACCCGAACACCCCGGTGGGCAGCGGCACCTGCAGCACCACCGCGAACACCACGTACATCGCCACCGCGGACGAAGCGCTGAGCAGCAACGCCGGCAGCAGCCGCCGACCCTCCAACCAGGTCGAGATCACCAACACCAGCACACCGAGCGCGCACACCATGCCCAGCACCGGCACCAGCGCCACGGACACCGGCAGCAGCACGAACACCCGCCGCAAGATCCACACCCGCTGTCCCGGGGTGCGGCCGAAGTCATCCACCCCGCGCACCGCAGACGCCGGCTGAGGCCTGCGCAGCTGCTCGATGAGCAACAACACCGAGAACACCGCCAGCAACCCGCCGGCCACCAGCGGCAGGAACCCCGGCCCGATGCGCGACTCCGGCAGCAGCACGCCGTAGCCGAACGCGGTCACGGCGAAACCCGCACCCAGCAACGCCAAACCCGAGAACAACACCACCTGCCCGCGCTGCTGGATCATCGCCGCACCACCTGCGCCACCTGCTTCTCGCTCTCGTCGAGATAGGCGGCGAAATCCTGCCCGAAGGCCAACCGCGGCTGCAGGAACTCCGAAGCTACGTACTCGGCATAAGCGGGGGAGTCAGCGAAGCTGCGCGCCGCCTCGATCCAGAACTCAGTGGCCTCCTGCGACAACCCACCCGGGGCGATCATGCCGCGGAACTGGGCGAAGGACACCGGAATGCCCTGCTCCACCGACGTCGGGATGCCGGAGAGCTGCGGGTAGGTGTAGCGCTGCTCGGCGAACACGCACAGCGCTTTGAGCCGCCTGGCGCGCAACTGGCCCATGACCTCGCTGGGGTTCAGCGACGCCAACTCCACCTGCCCACCCAGCACTGCGGCCATCGTTTCCCCACCGCCCTCGTACGGGACGGTGTCGAAATCCCCGCCGGCCACCCGCTCCAGCTCGGAGAACACCACCGCGTCCGGGCCCAGCGCACCGGAAACCCCGGCCAGCACCCGCCGGTGACGGCTCTGAGCCACCGCCTCAGCGCAACTGGTGATCGGCGAACCAGGTAGGGCGACCAGCAGTGTGTAGTCGTCGCCGAGCTTCATGATCGGGGTGAAGCTGCGGTGCGAGAACGCCACGTCCACGCTCAGCGGCAGGATCAGCACCGACGTTTCAGTGGCCAGCAGGTAGTTCGGCGACCCGGCCTTGGACAACAGGTACGAGTAGGCCACCGCACCCTGCCCGCCCTCCCGGTTGTCGACGTCGACGCGCATCTGCGGACGCACCGAGGTCAGCCCGTCGGCCATGGCGCGCCCCGAGATGTCGCTACCGCCGCCGGCGGCGAAGGGCACCACCATCGTCACTGCACCCACTGGCCGCGGCGCACCGGCCTGATCCTGACCAGCGCTGCCGAGCGCGCATCCGCCCAGCAGCGCCGCCGTGCTCAACGCGGCCAGCACCCGGCGGCCGCACGAGAACCCACGCATAGCTCCTCCTCGAGCTTGCGTCACGAAAAAGGGGAATGGGGGTTCACTCGCCGGTGGCGATGACCCCGAGCTCGCGCAGCCGCGTCACTTCCTCGGCGTCCAGGCCTGCTTCGGTGAGCACCTCGCGGGTGTGGGCGCCCAGCTGTGGGCCAGCCTGCTCGCGTCGTGGCGGGGTGGCCGACAGGCGCATGGGGGAGCCGATTTGGCGCACCGCACCGAGTTCGGGGTGCTCGGCGTCCCAGAAGAAGTCCCGTTGGTGCAGGTGATCGTTGGTGAACACCTCATCTGTGGTGGAGATCGGCGCGCACGGCACCCCAGCTGTGGTGAGCGCGTCGACGATGTCGGTGGTGCTGTGTTGCGCGGTGGCGTCTTCGATGGCGGGGATGAGGCTGTCGCGGTGCTGGTAGCGGTCGTAGGAGTTGCGGTAGCGCTCGTCGTCGAGCAGGTGGGCCAGGCCGAGGGCGTGGCAGAACGCCGGCCAGGTCTTGGTGGTGGTCGCTCCGACGGTCACCCACCCGTCCTTGCTGCGCACCGCTTGGTAGGGGGCGCTGTTCTGGTGCGCTGAACCGTGCGCGCGGCCGGTTTCTCCAGTGGCGAAGTAGGTGCCTGCCTCCCACACCGCGAACGACACCCCGGCTTCCAGCAGCGAGACGTCGACGTGCTGGCCCTGCCCGGTGCGCTCGCGAGTCCGCAACGCCGCCACTGCCCCGAGTGCGGCGTACAGGCCGCACACCAGGTCGCACATCGGCACGCCGACCTTGGTGGGTGGGCCGCCGGGGTGGCCGGTGATGCTCATCAGCCCGGCCCGGGCCTGGGCCATGATGTCCAGTCCCGGCTGATCGGCCAGTGGCCCGTCCTGACCCCACCCGGAGGCCGAAACGTAGATCAGGCCGGGATTGCGGGCACGCACGGGCTCAGGCCCGAAACCCAGTGCGGCCAGCGCGCCGGGGCGCAAGTTTTCCACCAGCACATCGGCGTCGTCGAGCAGCTGCTGCAGGAGTTGGTGTCCCTCGGGGGCTTTCAGGTCCAGCGCCACGGAGCGCTTGTTGCGGTTGAGCCGCAGGAACGGGGAGCTGTGGCCGGACAGGAACGGCCCGGTCTGGCGCACCGGGTCACCACCGGTGGGATTCTCGACCTTGATGACATCGGCACCGAGGTCGGCCAGTTGCATCGTGGCGAACGGCGCGGCCATGAACGCACCGATCTCCACCACGCGCACCCCGTGCAACGGGAGCGGACCGGGAGTGGGGGAGGTAGTCATGCGCGGCTCCATGAATCCGGGGGCGAACCGGACACCGTGATCGGCATCACTGGACTTTTGTCTACAGCAGGCAGATCGGAGCTGACAAGCTTGATCGTCGAGGTTGCTCCGGGCGGGCCAACCGCTCGGGCGGGAAACGCCGAACACGCCCCGCTACCCGGTGCCGGAAGGAGACACTGCCGGTCGTGACCGGATCCGTGGAAGACGCCCCGTCGGTGCGCGCCCCCAGCATCATCAGCCCACCCAGCCTCGTGGAGCTGGCCGCCACCACGCTGCGCCGCATGATCGTCGGCGGTGAACTGCTGTGCGGGCAGCGCATCGTGGAGAACCGCCTGACCCGCGAACTGGGCATCAGCCGCCCACCGCTGCGCGAGGCGCTGCGGGTACTCGAACGCGAAGGCCTGGTGCGGCAGGTGCCCCGCAAGGGCGTGATCGTGACCCCGCTGACGTTGCACGACATCTACGAGATCTGCACGCTACGCGCGGAATTCGAACGCCTGGCGGTGCACCTGGGCGTGCCGGTGCGCGCTCGAGCGCGGATGCGGCGTTGTCGGGAGGCGCTGCAGGCGATGAGCGCGGCCGCTGATGCGGGGGATGAGCCGGCGTATCTGGAGTGCTCGTTCGCTTTCCACGTCTCGGTGGTCGGCCTGTCTGGGCACCAGCGCCTCGAGGAGGCCTACCGGGCGTTGCAGCTGCAGCTGATGCTGTCCATGGCGCTCAACCGCAAGGCCCGCAGCGGCCGGGAGAGCCTGGGCGGCGACGTTGCCCGCCACCACCGGCTGTTGGGAATCATCGATGATGGTGACCCGCAGGCGGTGCTGGCCGAGTTGGCCGCGCACGGCGACCGCGCGTTCCTCGACGGCATCGAGACCAAAGTGGACGGGCACACCGAAGAAGCGCTGCAGTGGCTGCACCAGCAACGCCGAGCACAGGAGGACCAGTGACCGCCAACCCGACCACCATCACCATCGACGGCATCGGCCCGAAGATCGACCCGGAGGCGTTCGTGGCCCCGGGCGCGGCGCTGATCGGCCGCGTGAGCCTGGCCGCCGACTCCAGCGTCTGGTACAACGCGGTGCTGCGCGGCGACATGGCCGACATCAGCATCGGTGCGGCCAGCAACATCCAGGACGGCTGCGTGGTGCACGCCGACCCCGGATTCCCCGCCCAGATCGCCGACGGCGTCACCGTCGGGCACAAAGCGGTCCTGCACGGCTGCACCGTCGAGCCGGGCTGCCTGATCGGGATGGGCGCGGTGGTGCTCAACGGTGCCCGCATCGGCGCCGGATCGCTGGTGGCCGCCGGCGCGGTGGTGCTGGAGGGAACCGAGGTGCCGCCCGGGTCGATGGTCGCAGGAACACCGGCCAAGGTCCGCCGCGAACTCACCGGTGAGGAGCAGGAAGCGCTCCAGCTTTCCGCTCAGCACTACACCGAGCTAGCCCGCAAGCACCGCTCCGCCCTGGGCTGAGATCGCGGGCCGTTGTCGGGCCGGGCGCGAAAAGCCGATGCGTTCACCTAGTGGGATGAGTGGCCCACCACATGGCTGTGCACAGGCGAGTTGTGGCACACTGAAATCGTGCGAGCGCAGAC